>NZ_JAPRFV010000008.1:0-144533 GCF_035725965.1 Enterococcus sp. E5-162
CTTCTGAAATGTATGCACGCTATGGTTAGGGCACATACAGAGTACGACTATGCGTACGCGGTCTCAGTGGACCATTAACTAAACCACTTACAGTATACCACTTCTTTGCCCAGATCGAAAATTTTTTTACGAACGGGGCTTTATTTGGTGTGCCTTGATTTTGTCGCTTTCGTTACGAGCTATTTTTCTTGCACCTTTTACTTGACTAATCGTAGGAAAAAGGCTGTGACAAAAGTCTTGTCACAGTCCCTTATCCCGAACAAGCGGTGTTCTCCCGCCAACTCCTCGGTCACACAACCTCCATTTTAACAATAAACTTGTAAATGTGAGGGCAATACTTTGATATTTACAGGTAATTTGTCCCCTTCATCACCATCAACATTCGTCGTCAATTCTTCCTCATCAGCTAATGACACAACTAATTGCTCACAAGTAAGGTAGGCTAGATTTTTCGTTGATTCATCTACTCCTTTTAATAGGTCTGGCAATGTTTTAAGCGTATCGATCAAAGAAGAATCTTTTAAATAAACTAAATGGAGCTTACCATCATCCACTTTTGCATTTGGAAGCAATGTCTCAAATCCGCCAACTGAGTTAGTTAGTCCTATCAGTAGAGTACTACTCTCAATCTCTTCCTTCTTTCCATCAACTTCTACGTGAAACGAGTAGGATTGTGTGGAAGCTAACTGTTTGATTCCTGACATGAAATAAGCTAGTTTTCCGAATTTCGTCTTCTTCTCCGCATCTACATCATTGATTGCTTCAGGAATAGAGCCAATTGCAACGACATTCATAAAATAGTCATCATTTATTTTTCCAATATCCAATGGTTTGACTGATTCAATCGAAAAATGACTGATCGCTTCCTCAGGTTCTAGCGGTATCCCTAATGCTCGAGCCAAGTCATTCACCGTACCTAATGGGAAAAAGCCGAAATTTGGCCGATGTTCTTGTTCAGCGATTCCACTGATTCCTTCGTTAACTGTTCCGTCTCCGCCCATGACAAATACACTATGATACCCTTCCACAGCCGCCTCGCGAGTAAAGTTTTTTGCATCTCCTGCTTTTTTTGTATGCAAGACGACCACTTCATCAAACACCGACTCCAATTTTGCTATCGCTAATTGCTCAAATTCCTTTGCTTGTTCACCGCCTGAACTGGGGTTTACCACTAATAAAACTTTTTTCATCACTTTCTTTCCCTTCTCATTGATTTCTTTAATATAACGATAGCATAAAGAAAAAAATTAGGCTGTGATGAAGTATCGCTTTAATGTTTCTTATGATTTGTTTCTACGCTTGATAAGTACATATCCACTAGTGACTACTGCCAACAGACCAATAATTGTGAGTATAACAGAACTCTTCTTATTTTCATTAGTTTTAGGCAATTGCTTATCAGGACCATTAGACGATTCTTGAGATGCAATAATTATTTGCTTATCTGTTGTGCTTGGTTCTGTCATATTTGGCTCTGTCGTACTTGGCTCTGTCATACTTGGCTCTGTCGTACTTGGCTCTGTCGTACTTGGCTCTGTCGTACTTGGCTCTGTTTCTTCTAATGTATTGATAATCGTGAAACTGTTTCTATCACTTATCACCTCATACGTGAATCCATCTGGCACGTCTATCTCATCTACACTATAAATAAAATTCTCACCGTTATTATTGTAAAGAGGCAAACTAGAGGAAATACCTGCAATGGGTACCTGATAGACTGAAGTTGCATAATCCTCTTCTTTAGATAACATCAGTGGGTCTGAGGTGATCCAGCTTTCATTATTGGTAACAGTTTGTCGTTTGATGACATATTGAATAGAAGTTGGTATATGATTAGTTTCTATATTCTTCCACTGTTTCTTGATATTCAATTTTACAGTAGGTGCCTTGATCGATGGTATAGGAAAATCGAGAAGTTCTCCATTGTTCAAAGGATCAAGAGTCGTCCGTCCATTACACAAATACCATGTTTCACCTTTGAATGCTTCTGCTTCCGTAGCTAATCGTATTTGATACGTAAAAGTGATTTTTTCATTTTTTCCCAATGTAAGATGATTTAGTTTGATGATCTGCCCGTTCTCAGTCACTTCAGTCTTCCCAAGAACAGTTTCATCCGCTTGCCATTCTCCGCTTTCTTCTTTACTCCAACCTTGCAGCTGATAATATGAAGGACCAAATGCCCCAATTCCCTGCAGCAAGATATCTTTCCCCATTGGATCAGTAACTGTACCATTAACAATTGTTTTATCCATTCCATTCGCAATTTCCTTCAATGCATTTCCAAGACCAGTCAGATTCTCATCAATCGATAAATAATTGTTTGGGGAAGAAGCTAGATTTCTGCCTATATATTCGCCTCGCGATGAAGGAGCTGTTGCTACAGAATAACATTTGATTCCTGCATTTTTTATCGAAATGATTGTTCCTAATGTCGCATCATTGATAAGAGAACTGCTTACAGAAACCGCATTTGGATCTGTCGAACTACCGCTTGTTTGATATTTTTCTGAGTCCGTTTGGAATTCTGTGACATATTGATCCGTATGGTACCCGTTATAATCCACAATTTCTCCTGAATTATGAAATACTTGTGCATTTTCTTTAGGGAGATAACTTCGATTAGCACTGTCATCTCCGATATGCACCAACATTTTTTCTGCTTCTGGTCTACTCTTTTCTTCTAAAAGTGATTGGCCTTCCAGCAATCCTTTTTGCATGAATGTCCCCGTATGACTTTCAGCTGTATTTCTCAAAAAATACTCCAGTTGATTGATATCTGTCAAAAAATCATCTGTTGAATAAACAAATCGATTATATGCCACGATTCCAATACGGATATTCCCACTTTCTAAGGAATCATCAAGTTCTTCACCAAATTCTTGTAAGCCTTTTAGTGCGTTTGATAATTTTTCGCCCGTCATCGAAGAAGAATAGTCAATGACCATTACTAGGTCAATTGGTTTTTTTAATTGATTTCCCTTGATAGCTAATGTTACATCGAATAATCCTTGTATTCCTTCTGCCTTTTTTACAGATTTTTTTACAAATGCGCTGTTTTCATAATTTATATAATTTTCTTCATCAAAATTTGCTTCAGGTGCATTCCCATAGTCATAGTTATACGTATCGCCTTCTTTTACCCCATTTGTCAAAAATTCCCCTTCTGCATTGTTTTGATAATGAAAAGCATTTGTTTCGGCAAATGTGTCTCCCCCAAAAAACATTGCAACTAAACTAAACACTATCATCAACATGCTAGCCAGGTTCGTTTTAGTTATTCTATTACACATCTTTATTCAATCTCCTCCCTTTTATTCACTATTAGAAGTCAGTATAGAGGATTTCTAGTACTTTAACAGACAATAAATCGTACAATTAAAGTACAAAATGGTACAAAACATATGCTATGATTTACAATAATAGAATATATATAGCGAGGAGTCTAAATAATGGAGGTATTTCATTCTTTTTTTGGCAATGAAACAAAGAAAGAACTAGAACTGTTAAAGCTTTTATACAAGAACAAACGATTCATGGGAACAGAAGAAATCAGTGAATGTCTAAAAATGGATCGACGCTCAGTCTATAAATATTATGATTTGTTGTTGAACAAACCCTACATGACAAAGAAAGAACATATGGCAGTTTTATCAGTTAAGCATGGACAAGGCTATAAATTCAATGGCTCGAAAAAAGACTATAAGATTCTATCAAGACAAGTCCTTCAATCGAATCCTTTTTTTGAATTGCTTGAGACTCTCTTACTTGATAATAAGATCATCATCGCAAAATTCGCCTATGATAATTTTGTTTCTGAATCAAGTGTTCGGAAAAGAATGCATGAGTTAGCATCTCTGCTTGAACCCATGGACTTTTCCTTGAAGAAATCAAAAGGTACCGTTCACTTAATCGGTAAAGAGATGCGTATACGCTTCTTTATGGTGGCTTTTTTTTGGCGGATCTTTTCTGGCTTGCATTGGCCTTTTACGGGTATATCTCAAAGAAAATGTGAAAAGATCGTCACGGAAATCTACCATGAATGTCAGATTCCTGTTAACACAATCGAATTAAAACTTTCCTGTTATGTATTGGCTGTGACGATTCTAAGAACACGCAAAGGTTTGAAGATCGATGAGGAAATACATTCTGTCGTTGATCGATTCCCTTTTGTCAAACAGCCAGTATCACCATCAGATATGAAGAATATGCAATCTATTAAAAATATATTAGCGGAAAAATTAAGTGCCCATTACCATTTAGATAGATCAAATATCGAATTTATTTTTTTATGGCTGTATTCACGTGCTGATTTCCATCAAAAAAACATAAATACTGACTGTTTGGCTGATATCGATGCTCATAGAAGTGATAGCACTCTAATAGAAAAAATCATGTCACTTTATCCGCAATTAATAAAAAAAGCCGATACTGGATTGGTTGATGAAGAAAAGAAAAGAATGATTTTTGTGACATTATATACAGGTATCCTCTCTGTAGAAATGTTTGGAAAAATGGACTATTCCTTAACTGGTTATAATCTAAAAGAATATTTATCTCTCAAATTCACCGGTTTGTTACAACAATCGGAAGAATTAGTGAAGAGAAACAAGATTTATTCGAAAGAACCAGATAAACAAGAAGGATTATCCTTACATGTAGCGGTTGCTTGGTCTATGGTCGCCAGACCTATCAGTTTCTCAAAAAAAATAAAAATAAAAGTTGAAACCGACTTACCTTTTACGATTGAGCAAGGGATCATTGAACGAATCCAGACCACTTTCCAAAGCTATTATCCAATTGAGGTCAGCCATTCCTTTAAAGAAGAGAATTATGATTTTTGTTTGAGTACCGCGCCAATCACAGAATTAGAAGGATCTACCGAAACTTTATTGATCAACGCACAAGTTACTTTATCAGATTTACTGGCTATACAGAAAAAACTAGATACACTTATCCCATCATAAAAGTTGTTTTGCTTACAAAAATTCAATTCATACTATCGATTCACTCAAAAAATCCTGACCCACTCATCTAAACTTTGCTAGGTGGGTCAGAATTCTTAAAACGATAAAACATAAAAACAACCAAAATGAGAACACTCAATACAGCAAAATAAGAACGAAAAGGTAATATTATTTGATAGACACCTAACAAACTGAAAATTTTAGGTGGCAGATAAAAGCACAAAAATAGCAGGAGAATGTAATAGCGTCTCTTCCAATTTTTGTTGTCAGACCTCATAGCGATAAGAGGAATACCACATGCATAACTGAAAAACTCTTTATGTATCGTTAACGTTTCATAGCCTTGAATAATAAATGCTACAATCCCTGCTATAATCAGGGTGCCTAACATCAAAACGGAAAATCGATGAATATATTTTATATACAAATGATCCATTGTACTTCCTGCCTTTTTATTTGTGAGAAAAACAAATCCTTATACGTGAATAACTTCTAGAAATAAAAGAAATTTGCAAAATCACTTCATTGTAACTACTTCTACGTACATTTTTCGACATCGCTTTCTTTATTTAATATTATATAGGGAAATATCTAGGGTGGCTATCTTGGATTCCAACTAAAACAAAGAATTGTTTAAATAAAAAGAACTAAATCAAGTAGTAATAAAACTACTGTTGATTTAGCTCTAATAAAAAGATTTAGATGAACGGTTTTATTGGTTTAAATAGTTCATACTTTTTTATTTATTCTGCTTATTTACTACTTGCTGTACTGGAATCTGAAGTGAATGTACTCAAAACATTTTCAAAGTCTTTGTCTTTGATTTTTACATTAGCGTCTTTCAATACTTCGCCAATCACTTTATTCTGGAAGGTACTGTCACTTAATTTTGTGTCTGTCGCGATTTCTTTCAATTCTTTTTTGTATTTATCCATGTCGTTGCCTTTGTTTTGGTTTTTCACCATTTTGACTACGTAGTATTCTGTAGCGTAAGTTGAGGTATTAGTAGAAGTGATCACATCAGAAACTTGACCGTCTTTCAACTTAAAGGCTGCTTCTTTGACTTCTGTTGGAACCGTTGTAGTAGTGGAATCAAATTTTACTTTTCCGCCATTTTCTTTTGTCGTAGTATCAGTTGACTTGTCTTTAGCTAATTTAGAGAAATCATCTCCCTTATCAGCAGCTTTTTTCACATCTTTTGCATCGTTTTCACTTGCTACTTGGATGATTTGAGCTTCTACTTCTGGATGGAAAGTTTTCCAAGCCGTTTTTAAATCTTCATCAGTCAATTTGATATGCTTCTTTAGACCTTCTTGGAACGCAAGACTTTGTTTGATACTGTCTTTGAATGTTTCTTCAGTGTAACCTGCAGTTTTCAATTGTGAATCAAATGAATCACCCAATTGTTTCTTTGTTTGATCATATTGAGAATCGACTTCTTTAGTTGATACGTCATCTCCGTATTTGTCTTCAAATACTTGATAAACGATCAACTGTTGCACAGTGGAATCTGCTCCTTGCATTTTTTTCAAGCTATCCATTACTTCTTGTTCGCTGATTGTGCCGCCTTTATAACTAACGGCTGTTTTTTCACCAGCATTCGTACAGCCTGACAATAAACCAGCGCCTAGTACGATGGCAAGTGCTAAAAATTTTTTCTTCATTTATTTGTTCTCCTACTTTCGTTTTTTGCGAATTGCTAAAAACAAAGGTGCTCAAGATGAGAATCATCTAGAACACCTCTACTAATCTGCTTGATACGGCCTGAATAGATAGAAGTCTATACAATCCAGAAAGTTCGCTCAGCAGAATAAATGTCAAGTAGCATATCACACCTTAATATACTACTTCTTTTGTTACCGTTTTTCAAGTCTATCTTGCGTTACGCTTTTAACGTAACTAATTCTTAGAACACATGTTATCAATTTTATTTTTCTTCTTCCACTGTTGGGATATTCAAATCAAACACTTTTATGTTCGATTTTTTAGACATTTTTTTGTTTTTATTGGAAAAAAAGTTTTATTTTTCATTTGTTCCCTAAATCATGATCATCTTGTTTCCTATTTTGGTCAGATACGGATCATGCGTGACCACGATAACTAACATACCTTGGGAAGCTTGTTGCGATAAGATTTCAACGACTTGATCCTTATTTCGTTTATCTAATGATCCAGTTGGTTCATCGGCTAAAATGATTTTGCTATTCTTCAATAAGACTCTCGCACAGGCGATTCTTTGCTTCTCACCACCAGATAATGTATAGATAGGCGTACTTAGCTTCTTGTTTATATTTACTTTTTTCAATGCCTCATACTTTGCTGTTCGCTTATCTGAAACATTTAAATTCGAAAACTTCAATCCAATATCTAAATTAAAATCGATCGTTTCATATTCAATCAACCCAAAATCTTGAAAAAGAAAAGATATGGTATTTTTTTTTATCAAGCGCTTCTCTCTTCCAGTTAATTGTTTCGTCTCTTGATCGAACAAATAGAATTGTCCTGAACTGAACCGATCATTCAATCCTAATATATTCAATAACGTACTTTTACCTGCTCCACTTTCTCCAACAACAGTCACAAGATCCCCAGAATCCGCAGTGAAACGATCCAAATGAAGAATCGTTTTGTTTTTGATGATTTTTTTCGCACCTTTTATCACTATCCACGGCTCCAATTGTTAACCTCCATTCATCAACAATAATTGACTTTTCTTTTCTGTAGACAAAATAAAAACAACTGAAAGAATAAAATCAATGAAACTAAAGAAAAAAATATTAAAAAGATATTTAGGCTCTCTTTCTATAAGAAAAAGGAAGATGACACTTGTCGTCCCCCATTTGATGAGGTTCATCCTAAAGAAATCTTTATACGTTTCAAAGAGCGAATAACCACTTGAACGAAAGATAGCGATTTTCCGACAATTGTAGACAAAATATATGCATAACATGACGTAGCTCAACAAGAAGAAAGAAAAGAAAGTGAGAAAACATATCTGTATCAAGTAATGAAATGATCTGCTTAACACTTTGACAGCTATCTCTTCAGTCTGAGTATACGGAAATGATAACTGCAGATTATCACGTAACTGACTTTCCTCAATCAGCTCAAATAACCTTTCTTTCGACAAAGAGCCTATCTTGATCTTTAACGGCGGATAGATTTCTCCGCTGAGAATATTTCTTTCCCAATACGTACTGTTTTCAATGTCAGTATTTCAACAACCGGATAATGTTCGATCCATGGGTTAGAAGGAATAAATGTATAAATGGGTTGGTTGTTTTTTATAAATAGAAATTTCGGTTCTTTTTCACTGATTTCTTGATAATATTCTGTTATTTGAGCTAGGTCATTTTTTAAATCTGTATGTCTATATCGTTCAGGAATCAATATAACCGGGTGCGTTTCTTCTTCGGTTATTTGGATCAAGCTTCCAGAGACATCAATCAAAGGAAATTTCTTAAGATAATTCAGATTTATTTTTATCCCTCTGCCAAACTGTTCGTTTTCTTCATTCAAGTAATCTGATACATTGACTAATATACTTCCGTTTTTATTCAAAGTTTCATATAATTCCTGATCTGCTGCTGATGCAAAACGATTGGAATAAATAAAATCCACATGGTTTTTCCCGATGGTTACTGGATAAAACACATGATAGTCTTCATCAGCGATTTCTTTTGGAGATTCATGGGAAACAGCTAACTGTGAAGAAGAAAAAACGATAGTTGCTAATTCGACATTGGTAACGGTCAAAAGAAGAGAAAACAACAATCCAAATGTAAAAAGAATGTATTGGATATAGTTGAACGCTTCTCTTAACGAAGCGATTTTTTCAACTAATAAAAGAGAAATCAAAGAGATACCATATATTCCGCTGAACAAGAAAACGTACATCTGGAACAAATAAAGAAATTGCTCCTTATAATACATAAAAATAAAACCACCAATAATTCCTGCAATTATGAATGTAGTAATGATTTTCTTTTTCCCAAATAAACACCACAATACTTGATGTAAGGAAAAGCCATTATTCAACAATAAACTGATTTCTTTATTCATCAATAAGAAAAAAGACGGTAACAAAAGGAATAAAAGAATCAACCCAATAGTTAAATACACTCGATAATTATATACGTCTGTACTTGAAATAACCGAATACAGATAGCTATTTTCAAAATCTTCAAAAACATCAGTCGCATAACCAGTGTGAAATGCTTGATTGAATCGTTCCACAAATAGTAATATGAACCGATCATAGTCTTCTTTTTCTCTCGTCATTAAGAAAAATTCACCTTCAAAATCTTTTATTTTGATCGATTCTTCAATGGACATTACGTGAAAGGTGGTATTAGAATAGGGTACCTTCTCGTGAAAAGATTTGACATTCCCTTGATAATACGATGTCATTTCAAGCTTTGGCTGTATCTTGAAGTTCCAAGATGTATCTACTTCATTGGATTCATTTACTGTTTTTTTCATATAAGAAAGCTCAGTTTCTGATGATACATTTTCAAATACCATGATTAGCTGCTCATATTCTTCTCGCTCAATAAAATGTTGTGGCAATCGAATCGGAGTATAAGCATCCGTTTGGTGGAAAAATTCATTTGTCCGATAGAGTACCTGTTTATTTATACTAACCAAGGCAAAACCGCTCATGATACCGATTACTATGATTGTGAGTAAAACTGTGAACTTTTTTTTGATTATCACCACTCTCCCTTACTTAAATGATTCTTCGATAAAATCATACCGTTTTTCATCAAAAAAACGTATCTATCAAGTGTATAGGTCATGTAGAATAAATCTATATACTGTAGAATCGAAAGGAGAAGAAGATGAACATCGGAGAAAAAATACGAACTTACCGCAGAAATTGTAACCTTACGCAAAAAGAACTAGGCGAAAAAATCGGTGTTTCCGATAAAACGATCTCTAGTTGGGAAAATTCTCGTACAATGCCAGATCTTGAAATGCTGTCACTTTTACATCAGACTTTAGGTCTGCCGATTGATTTTCCTTCTATTGAGCCAACTGCCGAATCAATAGAACCAACATTGCTGGATGAATCTCTTGTTTTCAAGAAATCTTATTCATCAAAACAACCCTTCTCACTCAAAAAGACACTATCTTTCTTTCTACTCGTCTTTTGTTTGGTCTATCTTTTTCTTATCAATTATCAATACAAAAATGAAACGATTGATCGATTCAACCCTTTTTTGAAACCACAAATCGGCTATACCACACCCTGTAGGATACGTGGACAATTCCATCGAACATTGGGTATGTAATGATATCTTTGGTCATGGTACATGGCTGTCTTTTCACGCTGGCGAGGTAGAAAATGGTAAGAATCATGCTGTAATCAAACACAAAGGAAAACACGTCATGAACGTTCGTCTACTCTCTTGGGAAGCCATTCCCTCAGATTACCAAGAGATCCTCAGCCAAGACTATGACGACGCCTTAAAAAGAACCCCTCAGGAGCTAGATAGGCATTAAGTAGGAGAGGAATGTGAGGTAGAAAAAATCAATGTACATGATTTTATCAAAAACATAGGTACAAAATAATTGAAAAAGCCTTGAGATGAAAGGCGTCAAATAAACATCTCTACCTAATCGAAAAATTTGATTAGGCAGAGATGTTTATTCTGGATAAGCACTGCTCTCACAACCTCATTAACCGATCCGAGACGCTTTGAACATTGTCTAATGCCGCATCTACCCATTGGCCTTTGGCGGCAGCAGAAACATTGTTTTTATAGGTATCACTGGCATTCTTCAGTTTAGTTGCTCCTTGGCTTTTTCTTTCTCGTGTGAGGGATTTTCTAGTTTGGGATGTAGCTTTGCTGGGACTTGCTACAAGTAAATGGATGAGTTGTTTTTCCAGATTCTTTCGTTGCTGGATTAATTCATTATTTGCTCCTTCAAGTAAAGCATCTACACCACTCATGATCCAATCGAATTCAAACATAGGATTCTCCCTCTCTTTTTGATTTTCTGTATTCTTCTTCATACTGACGGATCTTTTTGTTATATATAGATTGATTTTCATGTAGTCGTTCTTCCAGATTCCGTTGGGTTGCTCGTGTTCGTTGCCGTGACTCTTCACTTGCTTGTTCTAAGAGACGATAGACTGCCCTTTTATTTTCGGGAGGGTTGGTCTCATAATGTTTAGCGGTAGCATTGATTTGCACAGAGATAGTTTCTAAATAGCGTTGAAATTTTCTTTGCTCATTCGACAGATAATCCAGATGGTTTTCTAATGCTACGCGATTTTTACGATAAATTTCTTCGGTTTCTTCTATTTTCCTTCTGATTTCTTGTTCCATTTATTCACCTCTAAAATAAGTAATGGCTGAGCTCATGATCAGAATCTACTTGCCTATTGCTCGTTTGTTCAATGTTTCTTAACAGCCTTTCAAGCTCTTCTTCTGATTTTCTAAACGTTGCTACTGTTCGTTCATATTCATTTACTGGGTCTATCCGTATACTCCGTTCCGTTACTCCCAAAGAATCAAGTGCTTCCAGTTCTTCATAATGTGTCAAACTTGCTCCCCAATAGCGGGCGTCTAATTTTGTCGTTTGCCATAATTCATTGGCATTTCTGATTTCTGTTTGGAACCATTTCTTTAATTCACTAATTTCTGTCTCCACTGTTTTTTTGTACCCACTAGTAATCGCTTTGGCTTGTGATGCATCCAAAAATATTTTTTGAGCAGAAGATAGACTGCCTTTTGCTAGAAAGTGTCTCTTCACGTTTTCGATGCCGGCAAGACGCTGCTGGGTTTCCAACCCGATCACATCAGGTTCTCCTTTCGTATCAAACAAGACATTCCCGAATTGGTCATACTGATATCCACCCCACATGTGCTGGTCGACCCACCCGACTTTTTTAGACAACACTGGGCGCATTCGGCCGACCATTGGCTTGTCTTTGCTATAGCCGATTGGTACCAAGTCTTTCTCATCGACATAATTATGCAGTTTTCCTGACCTCGTCAGAAGATCAGCGGTCACGCGCTGACTTGGCGTCAATACCGTATAAATATTGGGTCCTTGGAAAAAATATCCTCCACTAAGACGCCTGCTTTCCTCCAATGACAAATCAGCGACAGCATATTATCCATTCATGGAGCCTAAAGAATGACCATAGACGAAAAACTGGGCATTGGGATAATGGCGCATCGCTTCCTTCAGGGTCTCCGCAGACGTTCTTAATTGCGGGGGCGGTGCGCCTTGTTCAGCCGCGAGGATCTTACGTGCCATATCCACATTGTTGACGACCCAGTCTTGCCACACATCGCCAGTTTGTTTCTTGATTTTGTCTAAGCCTGTCGAACCGCGATAAAGCACCGTTACTTCTTTAACCGCCAATCTTTCCGGCAATGGTGCAACCGGGGAAACGAAGCGGTCCGTATGGGTAATGACAAAAGACTGTTCGCCGGAGGGTTTGTTGATGACTTGGGAGACGTATCCGATTGATATGTTCACTCCATCTATCTTTAGTTCTTTTTTTAGCTTTAAATTATTGTATTCCTTTTTAGCTATCTGAACTCTTTGTTCATCTGTGTAAAAGTTATTCATATCCTTTCTCCTTTATTCTTTTGGATAAATCACCTGATAAATCTACTCCTTCTAATAGTAAATTCCCTTCTTTTTTAATCACATTAAACTCTATATCTTGAGAATTCTTTTTATTTATAAATAAAGTTACATTTATCCCACCCATCGGATTGTGTTCTATACTGTCGTAATCGATTTCATAAGATTGGATCACTCCTTCTGGGGTCAATGCTTTGGGGTCTAAGTTCTTCAAACCTTCTTCAAATACCTGTTTTGCCTCTTCGCTTTTCACGATCTTGACCATTTCTTCTTGTAACTTTTCTGTTTCCTTTTGCTTGTCTATCACTAGTTTTCCTCCCATTCCTAAAAGTATGAGTAATCCGATCAGTGGGACCAACCACCATTTTTTCTTTTTCACGCTAGACTCCTTGTTTAGTTTTATTTATCCCACCAGTCTTTCAGGCAATGGCGCAACTGGGGAAACGAAGCGGTCCGTATGGGTAATGACAAAAGACTGTTCGCCAGAGGGGTTGTTGATGACTTGGGAGACGTAGCCGATTGATATGTTTCCTTTGTCTATATCTATTTTATTTTTTATTTTTAAATTATCGTACTCTTTATTAGCTAACTCGACTTTTTGTTTATCATTCATTATGATCTTCCTCCAGTAACTCAGCTAATTTTCCAGAGTAATTAATTCCGCCAGCCTCCAGTTTTCCATTGCTTTTATTAAGGGTATATTCTATGGTTAATTCTTCATCGTTATTAATTATTAGAACTACGTTAATTCCGCCCATTGGATTATGCCTCATAGTAGTATAATCAATTTTATAAGTTTGGATTAATCCACCAGAGGTGAATGCTCTTGAATCTAAATTTTTACATACCTCCTGAAACTCCTGTTTCGCCTCCTCGCTTTTCACGATCTTGACCATTTCTTCTTGCAACTTTTCTGTTTCCTTTTGCTTGTCTATCACTAGTTTTCCTCCTATTCCTAAAAGTATGAGTATGCCGATCAGTGGGACCAACCACCATTTTTTCTTTTTCATTTAGGCTCCTTTTTTAGTTTTATTTATCTCACCAATCTTTCCGGCAATGGCGCAACCGGGGAAACGAAGCGGTCCGTATGGGTAATGACAAAAGACTGTTCGCCGGAGGGTTTGTTGATGACTTGGGAGACGTATCCTAAAAACGTTCCATCTTTAAGGCGTACCTCTTCTTTTACTTTCCAATTTTTATACTCTTTATTCGCAATTTCCACACGTTCCGCATCAGTATAATAAATTTGGCTCATTCTACTCTCTCCTTACGCAAATTAGTACCTAGCTTGCTCGAGTTTCCTACAATTACATATTCACTAGAAAAAATTCCATTACTATTTTTATTCAGGTGAAAGTAAATATATAATTCTTTATCGTTATTCACAACTATCGTTCCATCTATCCCGCCCATCGGATTGTGTTCTATACTGTCGTAATCGATTTCATAAGATTGGATCACTCCTTCTGGGGTCAATGCTTTAGGGTCCAAGTTCTTCAAGCCTTCTTCAACTACCTGTTTTGCCTCTTCGCTTTTCACAATCTTGACCATTTCTTCTTGCAACTTTTCTGCTTTATTTTGCTTGTCTATCACTAATTTTCCTCCTATTCCTAAAAGTATGAGTATGCCGATCAGTGGAATCAGCCACCATTTTTTCTTTTTCACGCTAGACTCCTTTTTTAGTTAGTAAAGTAATTCGGGATTTATAAATTCATCACAAAGTTTATAATTTTAATGGTTTATTTATCTTCTCTATACAAAATCCCAACTATATAAAAGCGCATTCATTTAAATGTTAACATAAAAGCCTTTATACAGGATTCCATATTTTTACTATAAAAATAAAAAAAGTTTATAAAATAATAGTTAGCTAATGAAAAAATATCATACTCTTGCGTAATTTAAACAAAGAGAATGATATCTTATATATTTAAGTCTTTTCTGTTCATTTTTGGGTTATCTTCAAAATTGTTTAATCATTAGAACTAGTTCTATCAATCTTGTCCTTTCTTTACCCCTATTGCCATCTCAAAAACAAACACTTTTATGTCCGATTTTTCAGACATTTTTTTGTTGTTTTTATTATAAAAAGTTTGTTTTTTTCATTATGATAGTTAGAAAAAAATACCATTCTCTTGCATAAATGAAATGAAGCAAAGAGAATGATCAATTAAAAAATGATTAACTATTCTATTATTAGGCTATTTGTATTATTCTTCTGTCACTTTTCTATCAAAAAAGCCAGAAATAACTAGATATAGGTATTTCTTGCTTATAATATAATATTTACGCCACAGCCTCCCAATGATTCTTTTTGGAATCATAATCTATGATGATTTGCAGTAACATAAATAAATAGGATCATCGCTGGTAGTTTATCCAAGAGCACTCAAGAAAATACAAAATGTATTGTTCAAGCGCCTATCGTAATGATAAAATGAAACAAATAAACGATACAAGGAGGAAGAGACCTTGAGTAATGGCAAAAAATTTTTTTCATTGTAAAAATCGTTCAGTTGCTAATCTATGGGGTTTCGGTAGCGTGGGCATTTTTTTATAGAGGAATCACACCAAACTGGCCATTTTATCTCTTGTTAGTGGGAATATTAGTAGGAAATTTTGTCCCCCTTCACTATCGTACCAACTTTTTTTCAACTGGTTCTGGTCTTTTTCTTAAAACAAAGACGCGAAAATTAGAAAACATTATTGAAATGACAATTACCTGTATGGTCATTTTCTTAGTAATATTCCTAAACGTCTTCTAATAAGAATCTCTTAAAATTAGCTTGTTACAGTTAGTTAACTAGTTTGTATTTTTCCTAATTTAAATAACACAGTAATTTTATCTTCCTCATTAACATCTTTTGCCACCTCTTTGTCTTAAATTTGAAACATACAAGTAGAGCTACGGACACTAAGAATGTTTTGGCTCTGTTTTTTTGCATCAAAATTACTCTGATATAGCTAGCTGATAGCTTCGTCCATTTGAATGAAATTATTTTCATTTCACCTTATTACGAAAGGAGGTGTGACAAAAATCTTGTCACACCTCCTTTTTCCGAATAAACGGTGTTCCAGAAGTAGCTTCTTCGGAAATAAGCCGAAATTTCACAAAAATTTGAGAAGCAATTTTCGTAAATTCCTTCTTATTTCTTGAAGCTGCCCACTTCTGTCACAACCTCTATATTTAAGTATTACCCCACAGACCCTTCCATTTGAGAATCTGATTTTCAATTTTATACTATTGTTGATATATCAACGTTTCACCATACTTAAATCATATTTTAATATCACTAAAAATCAATAAATATCAACTCAATGGCATTCAATATGGCATTCAAAAATAAACCGCGTGGGGCGTTTAAAATGTCTACTAAGAAAGTGATTTTTCTAAGAACTCAATAACATTTTTATCCTGATAATTGAAATGATCTACAAACTCCTTCAATGTCCCTGTTTTTTTATTTTTATCAACTGGAGTTCCTAAATAATGGTATGTTATTCCATCTTTGTTTTTAGCTTTATAAAAGTATACAACATCAGATTCATCAATTAATCCGCTTATCATTATTTCCTTCATAATTAAACACTTCTTTCTCACCTAATTCATAGCTACTGCTAATTATATCATGGCTTTTATCAGATAATTCAAGTATCTTATCATAATTACCTGAAACCAAATTATTTACTGTTAAATCAGGAACAGAACCATTTTTTTCAAAAGAATTCTCGTATTCTTGTGCATTCGACTTAATTTCATCATCAGCTTCTCTTTGACTAAAACTGAATTCTTCAGACAGTAAATAATTGGCATTTTCTTCAATCGATTGAGAACTCTGAATACTTTTTGGCGAGAAAATCATAAATCTATCTCTTCTATCCAAATCATTACTTTCTCCTTTACCATCTACAATACCATCAGAATTCTCTTCATAATAAACATTATTTTCTTCAATCTGTTTTGTAATATCAGTATCAAAATCAACATCTTTTAAGATTTTTCCTTCGACACTATTCAGGGAATCAGCTATATTATCAAGCTTTCCTTCAGTACCTCTATTGTCAGTTGCAGCAAAATTATTCATTGTAGGAATCTCGCTTTCTTTATTAAGTGTTCCTTCGTTTTGAATGATATTATTTTCTTTTCGATCTTCATTCTTTATTATCCTATTTGTATTTGGAATGCTTTTGTCACTAATGAAATCATTTGCATTATCAAATTTTCTTTGTTGCCGATCGTCATAAATATCCCAGGCATTATTTTTCATATAATCCGCTGGTTTTTGTAATAACTTTTCACTACTACTGCCCAAAGGTACTCCTACTGTTGCTAAACCAGCAACATCTCCTGCAAACTTTGCTCCCTGACCAACTTTTTCTTTAACTGGCCTAGTAACTTTTTGAAGTATTCCTTTGTCCATAGACGTAACTACGCCGCCAGTAACAACATAGATAAGCTTGTCTTTATTTTTCCATATTAATGTTATAGCGATACATATAGAGCCGATTTGCAACATATAACTTGAAATTCCGGTAGTTGGAATAGTGCTTCTGATCACATCTATTATTGAAACTATAACTAAGAAGAATATCCCGATCAATACTCGAATACCAAATGCTCCTAGTAATATTTGCATAGTTTTCCAAAAT
Source organism: Enterococcus sp. E5-162 (assembly GCF_035725965.1). NCBI lineage: Bacteria > Bacillati > Bacillota > Bacilli > Lactobacillales > Enterococcaceae > Enterococcus > Enterococcus sp. E5-162. The sequence goes on from NZ_JAPRFV010000008.1 coordinate 17,223, forward strand.
GCCTGACGAAATTTAGGTATTAGGCTTAAAAATGCTGATAATCCAACAAAGCCTGATACTAAAAGAGCGACAACTTCTACTAGAAAATTCAAAAATTGTATTCCTAGTAAAGGGATTCCTAATGCTATTGTCATAATAGGTGATAAAAAACTAACAGTAAATTTCCATCCAGCTTTAGATGGCTGTAAAAACTGATTACTTTTTGCAGCCTCATTCACTTTTTCAATATTATCCTTTAGCTTTTTCTCAGTTGGTTCCCCTGTAAATAGAAACTCAGTACTTTTTCTTGGTTCTTCAGGAGTATTAATTTTTGTAGTTTTACCATAATTTATTAAATAGTAAGGTTCTTTTACTCCTAAATCAAATAGCGTATTCTGAATAGAAATAAGCGAATTTTTCTCAGACCCATTTTTATCCATAGAATTAGATTGAATCATAGTAGTTTGTATTTCATTAGAAATGTTATTAAACCACTTAACTAGGTCATTTCCCTTATAGTTCCACCCAAAAGCGAATATTATAACCACCGAAAAAGATACGAATTGACTCATTGCTCGCTGTGGACTTTTAGCAAAATATAAATAAAAAATATACACTGCCATGATCACTAATATTGTCAGTCCAAATTGACCATATAAGGTATCAAACATATTACTTGAATAACGAGTAAAGGTAGATACGTTATCTTGTAATACGCCCGATTTGCCAAATAAATTAATGCCATATTTAAAGACAGAATATATAATCTTGTTAAACTCAAAAAAAAGATTTGCTCCACTGTTTACCCATTCGCCTGTATCTAAGCTAAAAACCGACTCCCACGCATTTTTGGTAGCCATCTGACTACTATATGAATCAAGATTGTAAGTACCACTTTGATCTACTGCAGGAGTATCTGCAATTGGTGTCTGTTCGGCATAAGCAGAAACGTTACAAAAAATAAAACTCATTATTAATAAAAATACTAATATAAATTTTCTTTTCATATTCTAAATCTAACATCTCCTAAAACAAAAAGTGTCTTTAGGAAAAATATTTATTTCTAAATTCAACCTAAAGACAAATTTTCTATATATTATTTATTCTCGAACAATTCAATTCTATCTGCTTTATAATAAATAACTTTTTGAGCCATTGTCACAGCTAGATTGGCAAATCGACATTTTACAGAATCTAATTTCATTATCTCTTCATTGGAAATCACTTTGTCCATACCATCTATTGAAATTTGAGTTGATTTTTTCCGATATTTTCCTTCCAAAATTGTGACATTGTATTTATAACCTATAATTTCATCTGTTTGGAACTTTCTGGGTCTACCATCTTTATCCATGATAGTTTCCCCATCTGAATCTTTCCTTTCCTCAGTCGCAAATTTTGGTAGTACCTCGTCCAATTCAAATTTTGTTCCAATATCTGTTAAATCAAAATCTCTTATTTCTAACATTTTAGCCATACTGAAAAATTCCTCTCGTTTCTAATATTTTTGTTTTTCATAGATATAGGGGATAAGATCCGTTCTATTCTCTTTACTAACAAAATCAATCATTTTTTCGACCATTTCTGTAGACCATCTACATTCTTGTTTGAAATCAGTCAAATTAAAATCCAAATCTACACCATTTTCTATTAAAAAGAAAATCGCTTGCGTTACTGCTAAACCACCTTGATACTGATACCAATTCAAGGTTCGTTCAAAATTACTTACGTCATAACTCTTTCTTAAAATCGGTTCAATACTTGGTTTTAAATACTCTTGCCACCATCTACAAATTTTTTCACATGAAGAATCAGAATAAAAAGATATTTCATTTTTTATAAAACCTCTTATTAAATTTGATAATGGCATATCTTTTGGTAGGTAAGCTATAGATTGAAACAGACTATCTGCTTTGTCTTTTCTTATCTCCGCTTCAAGTCTTGTTAGTGGCGCATTACTCATTATTTGCTCAACCTTTTCAGGATCCAATCCTTTACTCATCTCTTTTGATTTTTCATAGAACCTGAATAAGCATTCCGAACCGCCTGACCCTATTTGCTGAGTTTTCGCCCTTTCTTTTTTTGTAAATTCACTATCATATACTTGATCACTTCTACCACGCGAATAATAAGATTTTTTTTGAACCTTTCTAATAATAGTGTCTACCGTAAAGTATGGTGGTTTGTTGTAATCGTCTAAAGCCAAATCAATTCGGGTTACTGTAAACTTACAACTTGTATCGATTGAATTTGAAATAATTCTCCAAGCTAGTTCTTGAAATACATTGTTTGGACTATCACCCGATCTATTTGCGAATTCATACATAGTGCAAGCTTGACCTGACATTACTAATGTACCTCTGTAAAAAGATTTTGTTTCATCATCGAATGTATAGTATTTTATTGATCCACAACTATAAATCACATCATATTCTTCATGCTTCAATGTACCAGCTTTTTTTGAAACACTGTCTAATGTGATTCCTAGTATAGTGGTGAACAATTCTTCCCATGATATATTTTGAAATATTATTTGTAGCCAATCTACTTTTCCTATAACATTCGAAGACGATAACACTCGACCATTATTTGACATTTTTCACCTCAATATCGGCAATTCTTGCCTCAATTTCACTTAAAAAAATTTGCAAATTTTGCAAGTTTTATTACTTTTGAAAAAAGCTGATAAATCAACGTTTTAATCACTATTTTTGTGGTCAATTCATTTAATTTTTGTCGTTCCGAGGGTGCTGTTAGAGGGACACCCTCAATTTTTTTCTGTTACAGAGACTTAAGAATGAATCAACTTTGTGCGCACAGCGCACTCGCCTGCACGGCAGGCGACCAATCACTATCGTGACCCAGGGCGCCTGTGGGGCGCCCTGGGAGGTGCAGTCGCTTCATTCTTTGCAATACATGTCTCTGATAAGAAACCGTTGTAAGTTCCTTTTAAACACGTATTACTACAACAAAATTAATTACAACTTTGAATAGTCCAAGATTGAAATAATTTACACAGCAATTTCCGACATAATTCCCAAAATTTGAAAAATCTTTTTTAGTTCAGAAGATTTCTTAAGTATATCAATCTGATTTTCTTCAAAATTCTTATTGTCATCAAATTTCATATCATCTTCTTTACACAATGAATCATCTTCAAATAAATCAATAATTCTTGTTTTTTCATTATCCAATTCACTACAATCTAGATTTTCTCTTTCATAAGTAGAGTTTTTTTGTGAACGGAATTTTGAATGCAATGATAACCTCTTTTTTCTTTTTAATCTTTCAGAAGACCTAATTATCCATTCCACCCATTCTGCATCTGAGAATTCTTTGAATTCTTTATATTTTTTTAGCAGTGCTGCTTGCATTTCATGATAGTTTATAGTGTCATATTTTCTATCTTCTTGAGCGGTTAAATACTCTTTTGTGAGTTCATACTCCCACTTGTAATACAACGGATTGATCAACGACTTCGCTAAGTCAATACCATCTTCAATAAAGAAATAATTTGCCTTAAAAACAGATAAAACAGATAGCTCTTCGCAATAATTCTGAATATACTCATTAGACATGACAATCCTCCATAATTATTGGAAAATCCCAAAAAAAAATGTTAATATTAAGTGTATGTTTTTCTTAGAGACTTTCCTAGTTCGTTGCTAGTTAGTCTCTTTTTTTCGTTGCTATAGCTTTTTCAGCATAGCCCTTTATCTGAGGGATTCCTTTTTCAATCACTAAATACAAAATTAGATTTTCAAACGAAGCTTTTCTATCCCTACCACTTTCTTCACACAAATGAAAAAGTGCTGGTTTATCAAAGGAAACTCGAATTTTTGCTTTTTCAAAATCCGCATTTTCTAGAACAACAGTGTACTCTGTTCCGAAATCAACAACTTTTTCTTCGCTACTCACATCTTGATATTCTTCAACACTAACTACCGGATAATCATTTTGTAGTACCGTTTCTTTTACATCGAAAAATTTCATAATCATTTTTTCTTTCCTACTTTCTATTCATTTTTGCGCCCCACGCTATTTTTGTTGTGATAGTAGCCAACTCTCAATTGAAGTCTTTGAATAAAGCGGCGTCCCAGTTTTTAAACGAATTTCAGGACATCCATGTGCAACCCACATTTTAAGAGTTGTCACACTTATATCGAAATAATCGGCACAATGCTTTTGTTTAACAACATCACGCTCTTTTTTCACATCATCTAGTGCACGCTGAATCATTGCAAAAGACTTATGATATATCTCTTTTTCCCATAAAGATAATTTTCCCTCCATTGTGTCCAAAACTTTACCTCCCTTTCAAAAAGTATATTAAAAGAACCATATGATTATTAAAACAACCACATGTACAGAATACCAAAGGTTTCTATAATCGTCAATAAGCAATTAAAATATATTTTTGATTATTAAAACAAACAATAACTGTTGCTTAATTACTTCACATTTTATAATATTGAAATGAGGTGATATATTTATGATTGAAAATTTTGGTATAAATGTTTCTAGACTGAGAAAAAAATTTGGTTATTCTCAAGACGAACTTGCGAAAAAAATTGATGTTAATAGGCAAACCATATCAAAGATAGAAAGGGGAACTGGTAATCCTAATCTTGAAACAATAGAAAAAATCAGTGAAGTTTTCAAGGCAACACCAACTCAATTATTTGGTTCAGAGAAAGAAATTGCTCTTTCTGATACTCCAGCTATCCTAAATAAAATTGATGAATATGACGAAAAACTAAAAGCTATTTTACATGTAGAAAAATTTATCGATTATATGAGAGATTATAATCAAGGAATCTTAGATCAAGAAAGTTCAAATTCCATAGACGCAGTTTTCAATCTTGCTCATTCCATCGAAACAATTGATAAATTTGGTTCTGTTAACTCTGAGTATCTTTATGAAATGTATGAACCAGTTATTAAAATTGCCAATGCTATCAAAACTATTAACGAAGAAAAAGAATAGACACATTACTTATAAATATCCTCATTTTTGTGCCCCACGCAATAAAGGAGGAAATTATGGCAACATTTAACCAATACGAAAAAAAAAATGGCGATAAAGCTTGGAAATTCCAAGCTTACTTAGGAATAGATTCACTAACAGGAAAGCCAGTTAAAACTACTAGAAGAAATTTTAGAACGAAAAAAGAAGCCCAGTTAGAATTATCTAGGCTTCAAGTAGAATTCGAAAAGAATAGTCGATTATTAAAAAAAGAGTCTACAATTACATTTAAAGAGTTATATCTTTTGTGGTTAGAACAATATAGATTGCGTGTAAAGCCTTCAACAGTAGCAACTTCAAAAAGATTTATAGAGGACTATGCCTTGTGTCATTTTGAAAATATGGAAGTTAAAAATATTAGCGTTATATATTGCCAGAGAATCGTAAATTTATGGCATGAAAAATATAAACAATATCCTTATTTTAGAAAGGCAGTAGGACAGGTTTTACAATTCGGCGTTCAAATGGAAATGATCGATAGTAATCCAATGAGAAAAACTATCTTGCCTAGAAAAAAAGAAGTTGAACAATTTCCTAATTTTTATAATAAAGAAGAATTAGAAACATTTTTTAATTGTCTAGACCATCATATTTCAGAATCCGGAAGAACAAGTACAAAATTGCTTGCCTTTTTCAGACTACTAGCCTTCACCGGTATGAGAAAATCAGAAGCTCTTGCACTTCAATGGACTGACATTGATATTTTTAAGAATCAACTTACAATTGGAAAAACTCTAGCGTTAGACGAATTTGGCGAGATTATTGTTCAAGAACCTAAAACTAAAAGTTCTCAACGTACTATAAAACTAGATAAAGAAACTGTTCGAATTTTAGATCAATGGAGAACAAATCAAAAGAAATGGTACTTGGAACGCGGTTTCAATACTTTGAATCAAGAACAATTTCTATTTACAAATAAATTTAACAGTCTTTATTATCCACAGGCTCCTAATGATTGGCTTTACAATATACTCGAAAAATATAATTTACCCAAAATTACACTGCACGGTTTTCGCCACACTCACGCAAGTCTGTTATTTGAATCAGGTGCAAATTTTGCGGAGGTAAAAGAACGATTAGGTCATAAGGATATAAAAACTACAATGAATATCTATACTCATGTCACACCTGAAAAAATACAAGAAACTGGCGAACGTTTTGCCAACTATGTCAATTTTTAACAAATGGCATTCAAAATGGCATTCAATTTCATTTGAACTAATAAAAACAACTCCAGAATCGCTTATATATCAACGATTCTGGAGTATGGTTTTCTCATTAACCTACTGACCCTTCCATCTCATAACTGATCAATCGGTTGAGTTCGACTGCATATTCCATTGGAAGTTCTTTGGTGAATGGTTCAACAAAGCCCATGACGATCATTTCAGTTGCTTCAGATTCTGTCAGGCCTCGGCTCATCAGATAGTAGAGTTGTTCTTCTGAGATTTTTGAGACTTTGGCTTCGTGTTCTAAAGAGACTTGGCTGTTGTGGATCTCATTGAATGGGATCGTATCGGATTTCGACCATTCGTCCATGATGATCGTGTCACATTCGATATGAGAGATCGAACCCGCACTGTTTTTGGCAAAGGTTACTTGTCCTCGATAGTTTACTTCACCGCCGTCTTTTGAGATTGATTTAGAGACGATGGAACTAGAAGTGTTTGGTGCGTTGTGAATCATTTTTGCACCCGTATCTTGGATTTGGTTTGCTCCTGCAAAGGCGATGGAGAGCATGGTGCCTCGTGCGCCTTTTCCATCTAAGTAAACACTTGGGTATTTCATCGTTGTTTTTGCACCTAGGTTTCCGTCGATCCATTCAACGGTTGCGCCTTCGTATGCTTTTGCTCGTTTGGTTACTAAGTTGTACACATTGTCTGACCAGTTTTGGATCGTGGTGTAACGGCAATACGCATCTTTTCTTGTAAAGATTTCTACGATGGCGGCATGCAGACTATTACTTGAATAAGTAGGTGCCGTACAGCCTTCGACATAGTGGATGCTTGCTCCTTCGTCAACGATGATCAGCGTACGTTCGAATTGACCCGTGTTTTCCGCATTGATCCGGAAGTACGTTTGTAATGGAACATCGACTTTGACGCCTTTTGGCACGTAAATAAAGGTTCCACCTGACCATACGGCTGAATTCAGCGCTGCTAATTTGTTGTCGGTTGGCGGTACAAGTTTTGAAAAGTACTCTTTGAATAATTCAGGGTATTCTTTCAAAGCAGAGTCAGTGTCAGTAAAGACGATTCCTAATTTTTCGAATTCATCTTTCATATTATGGTACACGACTTCTGATTCATATTGTGCGGAAGCACCGGCTAGATAAGCTCGTTCAGCTTCTGGGATACCAATCTTTTCAAATGTATCTTTGATTTTTTCTGGTACGTCTTCCCAGTCACGAGCGGGTTTGTCACTTGGTTTTTGGTAATATTTGATGGCATCGAAATCGATGTCTGAAAGGTCGGGCCCCCATGTTTGCATTGGCATTTTATTGAATGTTTCTAGAGATTTCAGACGGAATTCAAGCATCCATTCTGGTTCGCCTTTGATTCTTGACATCTCACGGATCACTTCTTCTGTCAAGCCTTCTCCTGTACTGAAAACCGGTTCGACATCATCGTGAAACCCGAATTTATATTCTTCTAATTCTGGTACGCCCATGTTCTCACTCCTCTTCCTTGTGGTAATGATGGAAAGCTACGGTACCATCGTTTTCCATTGCTTTTCCTAGTGCTTTCCAGGCAAGTGTCGCACATTTGATCCGAGCGGGAAATTTAGCTACACCACCAAGCATAGCAGCATCGCCTAATTGGTCGGGATCTTGGACTTCTTTTCCTTGGACAAGCTGTAGAAAGTCTACAGTTAAATGTTCTGCTTCTTCTATTGATTTTCCAATGACGGCGTCTGTCATCATCGAGGCACTTGCCGTACTGATGGAGCAGCCGCTGCCGTCAAAGGCGATATTTTTGATGATTCCGTCTTTTACATCGACTTGCAATTCGATCACATCTCCACATGTGGGGTTGTTCAATTCAATCTTGCTTGTCGAGTCGGTCAAGCTTCCACGATGATGCGGATGGGAAGAATGATCCAAGATCACTTGACGGTATAAATTGTCTAATTTAGATAGTCCCATGTTGGAAAAACTCCTTTGTTGCCATGATTGCTTCAACTAAACGGTCGGCGTCGTGCGTCGTGTTGTAGAAATAAAAGCTGGCGCGAGCAGTCGCTGATACTTCAAGGTACTTCAATAGCGGTTGCGCACAATGATGACCTGCTCTAACGGCTACCCCTTCCATGTCTAAAGCTGTCGCGACATCATGGGGATGTAACCCATCCAAATTGAACGCAACAACTCCTGTCCGAAATTTCGGGTCTTGCGGACCATAAACAGTCAATCCATCGATTGCTTGTAATTTTGGCAACACATAAGCGGCTAGTTCTTCTTCATATCGATGGATATTGTCCATGCCGAGTTCTTGCAAATAATCGATTGCATGGCCTAATGCGATAGCGCCAGCGATATTTGGTGTCCCTGCTTCGAATTTCCAAGGTAGTTCTTTCCATGTACTGTCGTATAATTCGACAAAATCAATCATTTCGCCACCAAATTCAACGGGTTCCATTTCTTCTAACCATTTTCGTTTACCATATAAAACACCAATACCTGTTGGTCCGCACATTTTGTGTCCGCTGAAAGCAAAGAAATCACAGTCTAGTGCTTGGACATCAATGGCCATGTGTGGGGCAGATTGTGCACCATCTACTACGATGACCCCACCGTTTTCATGGACAAGTTCAGCTAATTCTTGAACAGGATTGATGACACCTAAAACATTGGATACATGAGCAATGGAGACGATTTTGGTTTTGTCCGTAATCTTTTTCGCTGCATCCTCCATATCCAGGAAGCCTTCTTCTGTTAGTTCGATATATTTCAGGACGGCACCTGTTCGTTTTGCCAACTGCTGCCATGGGATAACATTAGAATGATGTTCCATGTAAGAGATCACTATCTCGTCTCCTGCTTTGATATAGCGGTCGCCGAAGCTTCTGGCTACCCAATTCAAACTTGTCGTCGTACCACGAGTAAACAGCACTTCTGCTGTTTCTTTTGCATGGATGAACGCTCGTACTTTTTCTCTTGCTTGTTCATACTCATGGGTCGCGCGTTCTGCTAACGTATGGACACCGCGATGAACATTGGCGTTATCGTGTTCGTAATAGTGCGCTAATGCCTGGAGTACTTGTTTTGGCTTTTGGGTCGTCGCTGCATTATCCAAATAAACGAAAGGTTCATCATTGACGTCTTGAAATAAAATAGGAAAATCATTGCGTAGCTTTTTAGCATCGATCATCCATTCAACTTCCCTTCGATTACTTCGACTAATTCTTTCCGAACTTGTTCTACAGGGATTGCCGTTAAGACAGAACCGAGGAATCCTCGAATCACTAAGCGCTCTGCTTCTTCTTTATGCAATCCTCGACTCATCAGATAGTACATTTCTTCTGGATCAACTCGTCCTACACTGGCAGCATGTCCAGCAGTTACTTCGTTTTCATCGATCAAAAGAATAGGATTCGCGTCACCACGTGCTTTGTCAGAAAGCATCAAGACACGGCTTTCTTGTTGAGCATCTGCACCTTTTGCTCCTTTCAGGATGTGGCCGATACCGTTAAAGGTCAATGTTCCTTTTTCTCGGATCACTCCGTGTTGCAAAATATGCCCGATCGTATGAGGTGCTTTATTGGTTACTCGTGTATCGATTCCTTGGATTTGTCTGCCCGAGCTGATCGCCACGATTTTGACTTCTGCGTGTGCACCTTCTCCTGCTAAATCTGAATCAAAGTCAGCGATCACATGACCGTCATTCATGACACCAATTGCCCAGTCGACAGAAGCGTCTCGTAAAATGTGCCCACGGCGATTCATATAAGAAGTAATATTCTCTCCTAATTGATCTACAGCTGAATATTTGATTTTTGAACCAGCTTTAGCGATGACTTCCACGATGATATTACCTGATGATTTTGCTACTTGTTCTTTGGTTGTCTGGAAACGTTCCAGATAAGAAAATTCACTATGTTCATCTGCCACGATCAACACATGCTTGAAGAAGTGCTCATCGGATGCGCCATCTTGAATGAATAAGGACTCGAGTGGTTCATCGATCACGACATTTTTAGGCACATACAGGAAAATACCGCTGTTCATAAAAGCTACATGGAGTGCAGTCAATTGGTCTTCGTCCAGGTTTACTGCTTTTTTCATATAATATTCTTGGACTAGTTCTGGGTATTCGATCATTGCAGTGAACAAGTCGGTAAAAATGACTCCTTTTTCTGCTAATTCCACAGGTAGTTGTTCAAAAATCGTCCATGAACCTTGTTGGACAAGCACAGGATTGTCTTTCATTGCATCAAATGCTGGAATCGTGCCTGTTTCACTGATAGTTTGTGTTTCTTTCACATCGAATAACGACCAACGATGGAATTTCACCCGATCGATATGCGGCAATGGCAGTTCATCTGCTTTTGTTAGTGCGTCTTGACGGAAGGTTCTCATCCAATCAGGTTCGCCTTTACTTAAAGAAAAATCATTTACCGCGTCAAGATAATCGAGCCAGTTTTTTTCTTTCATTCTTGCTCCCCCTTACGCTTCTTCTTCTTTATAGTCGATTCCTAATTCTTTACTGATTCCAGCGTAACCTTCTGCTTCTAGGCGTTTAGCTAAGTCAGCATTTCCTGTCATGACTACTCGACCTTCCATCATGATGTGAACGACATCAGGTGTGATATAGTTCAATAATCGTTGATAGTGGGTGATGATCAATGCACCGAAATTGTCTCCACGCATTTCATTTACTCCTTTAGCAACGACTTTCAAAGCATCGATATCCAAACCCGAGTCGATTTCGTCTAAAATCGCAAATGTTGGTTCTAACATCAACAATTGTAGGATCTCATTCCGTTTCTTTTCCCCGCCAGAAAAACCTTCGTTCAGATAACGTTCAGCCATTTCTTCTGGCATATTCAGTAAAGCCATTTTTTCATCTAACTTTTTCAAAAATGCCATAACAGAGATCTTGTCGTTTTCATCACGTTTCGCATTGATTGCTGCACGCATGAATTCCGCATTCGTGATACCTGGTATCTCACTTGGATATTGCATAGCTAAAAACAAACCAAGTCGTGCACGTTCGTCTACTTCCAAGTCTAAAACATTTTTTCCGTCAAACAAGATTTCGCCTTCTGTTACTTCATAGTTTGGATTGCCCATGATAGCGGCAGATAAGGTTGATTTTCCTGTGCCGTTAGGTCCCATGATGGCGTGAATTTCTCCGGTTTTCATTGTTAGGTTTACGCCTTTAAGGATTTCTTTTTCCTCGATCGACACATGTAGATTTTTTATTTCTAAGACAGACATGCATTATACCCCCAAATTCTCTTTCGTTCTCACTCATTTTAGACTAATTGAGAATGAAGCGCAATGATCTTCCTTACTAAAATCAAATATCTTTTATTGATTATTAAACAATTTTGATTTCTAAATTAGAATAGGTATAAAAAAGATGAGGAATAAGCCGTTACAGACTTATTTCTCATCTTTTTTGTTTCATTCCTTATTTTGCATCAGCCTTTACTGGTTTAACAGAGCCGCCCCATTTGTCTGTGATCCATTCTTGGACTTCTTTACGGTGAAGCACTTCAATCAGTTTTTTGATTTTGTCACTGTCTTCATCACCTTTGCGAGTCGCAATGATATTCACGTAAGGAGAGTTGTCTTTTTCAAGTAATACGGCATCTTCTAATGGATTCAATCCTGCGCCATAAGCGAAGTTTGCATTGATTGCGACTAGGTCACCTTCATCATTTTGGTACGTAGAAGCTAAAAGTGATGGGTCGATCGTATGGTTGAACTTCAAATTCTTAGGGTTTTCTGCAATATCATCGAATGTGGCTGTTTCCAGATCTACTCCATCTTTGACTTTGACTAGCCCAGCATCTTGTAAAATCGTGATGATGCGTCCCCAGTCTGATTCAGAATTCGAAGTGATGATCGTTGCACCATCTTTTAGTTCAGAAACATCTTTGATTTTTTTAGAGTACAAGCCCATTGGTTCGATGTGGACAGCACCGGCATTGACAAAGTCATACCCTTTTTCTTTGATTTCTTTGTTCAAATAAGGAATATGTTGGAAGTAATTGGCATCGATATCGCCTTCTTCCAAAGATTGGTTCGGTAATACATAGTCATCGAATTTGACGATTTCAAGATCGATTCCTTCATCTTTCAATAATGGTTTCACATGTTCCAAAATCTCTGCGTGCGGTGTCGGTGAAGCGCCGACTTTCAATATCGTGTCGTCTGCTTTATTTGCTGAATCTTTGCTGTCGCTGTTGTTACCGCATGCTGTTAATCCTACAGTCAGCAAAAGCGCTGCTGCTAATCCAAAAATCTTCTTTTTCATATCCTATATCCCCCTATATCCTATTATCTTTTGTCTGTTTTCTTAGTTAAGAAATCACCGATTCCTTGAACGATAAATACGATTAATAAAATAATTAAAGTCGCAACGAATGTCACTGTCAGATTACCACGTTGGTAGCCTTCCTGCCAAGCAAGACCACCAAGTCCACCTGCGCCGATCGCGCCGGCCATTGCAGTAAATCCGATCATCGAGATCGTTGTAACTGTTAATCCAGAAATCAACGCGGGAATACTTTCAGGTATCAAGACCTTCCAGATGATTTCCCAGTAACTTGCCCCCATTGCATCTGCTGCTTCCAGTACGCCAGGGCTGACTTCACGAAAAGCAATCTCTACTAGACGGGCATAAAATGGTGCCGCGGATAAAACAAGAGCTGGAATGGCTGCTTGCGCACCTAGCATAGTGCCTACGATTGCTTTAGTAAATGGAATGATCAAAACCATCAGGATCATAAATGGTGTTGATCGGAAAATATTACTGATGATCGATACGATCCCGTAAATGATTCGAGCATACGGTTTGTTTTTGCGCCCAATAGAGTAAAGGATCAATCCCAAGACTAATCCGATGATCGTCACTAAGACCATTGAGATCAATGTCATATATAGTGTATCAAGGATAGCCTGATTCATCGTTTCCGGATTGATTTGTTTAAAATCTAGATATGTTTCTGAAAAGCTTTTATCCACGATGGATCACCTCAATTCCTACTCCTTGTTCTTTAATGAACACTTCTGCTTGATCTAATTCTTTGGTTTCACCTGTCATCAAGACAGTCAATGAACCAAAGGAACCTTCTTTTACTTGTTTGATTTTCCCGTATACGACGTTGACATCAATGTTATAGCGTCGAATCGCTTGGGAAATAACTGGTTCGTTGGCATTTCTTTCGCTAAAGGTCAAAGTTGCCAAACGGCCGCTTGGATTTTCTTTGATGAGTTCAGCTAATAGTTCTGTCGAATCAGCTTCTGGTTCGATGTCTTGTTGTACAAAACGTTTGGTTACTTCTTTTTTCGGTTGTCTGAAGACAGTCAACACGTCTCCTTCTTCTACGACTTTCCCCAACTCCATCACAGCGACTTTGTTGCAGATTTTGCGGATCACATTCATTTCATGTGTGATCAAGACGATGGTCAAATTCAATTTCTTATTGATTGCTAACAATAAGTCTAATACTTCTTCTGTTGTTTGCGGGTCCAATGCACTCGTAGCCTCATCACAAAGCAGGATCTCAGGATCATTTGCCAATGCTCGTGCGATACCGACACGTTGTTTCTGTCCGCCGGAAAGTTGTGAAGGATACGCTTGTCCGCGTCCTTCTAACCCGACTAAACGCAACAATTCTTCTGCTCGTTCTTTGCGTTTGCTCTTTGGTACACCAGCTAATTCCAACGGCAGCTGGATATTTTCAAGTACAGTTCTTGACCATAACAGGTTGAAATGCTGGAAGATCATACCGATTTTCTTTCGGAATGTACGTAATTCTTTGTTTTTTAATTTTGTGATATCTTGATCGTTTACGATCACTTCGCCGCTCGTGGGAAGCTCAAGTCCATTCAGGAGACGGACTAATGTACTTTTTCCTGCCCCAGAATAGCCGACGATTCCATAAATATCCCCTTTTTCAACGTTTAGTGAAACGTCATTGACGGCTTGGATGTTTCCGTTTTTCCCATTGAATGTCTTTTTGACATTCGTTAGTTGGATTAATGACATGCCATTCACATCTTTCTCTTATGATTTTTCAAACAAAAAAGCCTTCGCCCTCTTGCCTTAAGCAAAAGGACGAAAGCTTGAACTTCCGTGTTACCACCTTGATTTACCGTTACTTCGCAATAACAGCCTCTTCCAGTACTTGGACTTAGCTTCTTTCCGTATACTGTCGCGCTGTAACGGGCACTCCCGTAGTAAGTTTGCTTACGCTCGCTTACTCTGCTCTAAGACCATCTTCCATCTCATTTTCGTTACCCATTTTCAGCAAACAGGGCTCTCTTCAAACGTCCGTGACATGTACTCTTCTTTTCAAAGCTTTCTCGTTTCATATAGGATTGCTTATGATTATAGCAACTGGAAGAATCAGTGTCAACTTTTTTCAAGTGATTTTCTGATTTTATAATTCGTCAAATTCTTTTGGATCAACATCTTTGAAACTTAAGATCCACGCATTCATTTCATCTGAATCATTCAAGATATTGATATCTTCACCGATTTTATCATTCACAGAAGAAACTGTACCCGTTAGCGGGCTAGCAAATTCATTGACCGCTTTTTCCGCTTCGACTTCGATCAGAGGTTCATCTTTTTTTAGCGATTGTCCTGCTTTTGGCAAATTGGCAAACGTGATGTCTCCGAGTTCTTCTTGCGCTTCATTTGTCAAACCAACACAGTATTCTTTTCCATTAAATAAGATCCAAAGGTTGTCCTTTTTCTTCAAATGTTTGCCTGCCATTTTATATCAGTTCTCCTTCATAAATTTTTTCATTGAATCCAATTGCAACAAGCTGGTCCTCTTGCACGATCAGCGGCCGCTTGATCAGCATGCCATCTGTCGATAAGACTTGGCTTGCTTTTGAAGCCGTAAACTCGCCTACTTGATCTTTCAGTCCAAGTTCTCGATATTTCATCCCGCTTGTGTTGAACAGGCGACGGATCGGTACTTGACTCGTTTCTAGCCAAGTCTCAATCGTTGAGGCCTTCGGTACTTCTTTGATCATATCAACAGTTTGATAACTAACGCCATGCTGGTCTAACCACGCTTTGGCTTTTTTGCATGTTGAACATTTCGGGTACCAGTAAAAGGTGTACAATTTTCTTACCTCCTTGAAGATCTTGCAGGTGCTTCATTTTGGTATCTCATCGATAATATCAATCCGACACCGATCATGTTCCCTAAAATCGAAGATCCTCCTTGGCTAATGAAAGGCAATGGGATCCCTGTTAAAGGAAGTAATCCGATATTTGCTCCAATGTTCTCAAAGACATGGAACAGCAGCATCATGATCAAACCGCTTGCGATATAGGCGTAAAATTCATTGTTCGTATCGAAACACACCCGAATCATACGATAAATTAAAATAAAATACAAGAAAATGACGAATGCACCACCGATAAAGCCGAAGTTTTCACCGATAACGGTAAAAATCATATCGGACTCACGAACAGGCACATAAATATTGCTTACATTGAATCCTTTACCAAACAAGCCACCGGTGCCGATTGCCAAAAGTCCTTGTGCCGGCTGGTAACTCATCCCAGACGTATCATGGAAAGGATCCAGCCATGAATCAATACGTGCAAATTGATAAGATTTGAAGCCCACTTTATAAAGCAAGTCTCTTCCGCCTTCAGTCGTCACTAAGAAAATCGTTCCTGCACCAACGACTACTGCTAAGATCACTACAGGGGCGATGATGCGCCAAGAGATTCCAGACATCAAGAATATCCCGCCGAAGATCGCAAGGAAGACGAGCATCGTTCCAAAGTCATCTTGAGCCATGATCAATGCTAATACCGGTATCGTCACGATCAAGAGCTTCCCAATCAGCCAAAAGTCCGATTTCATCGTCCGTTCTTTTACTTGCGTATTATGTTTGGTCACGATCAGCGCCATCATCAAGATGTACGCGATCTTCATTAGCTCTGCTGGCTGGAAGGTGAACGCACCGAATCGGAACCAGTTTTTAGAACCTGTAGAATCGGCTAAATTCTTGTCATAGAATTCCAGTAAGAGTCCCATTACTACTAACCCCAAGCCATAAAGGTAAGGAGTCAGTTTCCAGATCCATTTGGAATTCAAATGCATGATGACAACGATTGCTGCCGCCCCAACTAAATACCAGACAACTTGCATCCCTACGCCTTTCAAGACTGCTGGATTGTTCGGATCATGGCTAAGTGCTACATATAATGAGAGCAGACCAATCAAACATAACAGAAAGACTGGTAAAATCACGCCATAATCAATACGATTATCGTTCGAAGCTTTTAATTTTTTTTCCATGTTTCATCCCTTTTCTTAAAAACCATACTGCTGATTATTATAGCGGTCCAGTTAGATAATGGAAAGTCTTTCCACAGACATTTGGGAAAAATTAACTTTCCGTTTTTGCAGCTGCTTGAGCAAACGGAAGGCAAAAGCCTACTGCTTATCTTTAGTGTATCACAGAACTTTTTTTGATACATGCAATTATCTATCAGCTGAGATTCTCCTCGCTGTGAGAAGTTTCTGTGCTTTCATTGTATCGAAGGATCTCTTCAGCAATCTCTAACAGCTGATCAGAAACCAGATTGGTTCGTTGAATGAAATAAAAATACCGATGGAAATTCAACGGAATCATTGGTACGTCTTTTGGCACAGAGCGCTCAGATAAAATCGAGCGTCCGATTCCTTCCTTCAGCAACGCAACGATCACATCATTGCTTTTCACGATCATTTTCTTATCTTGGATGTTCATTTCTTCAAAATAACGTTGTGTGTAATGAAAAACGCCAGAATTTGCTTCTCTTACAAGCCACAATTTACTTTTTGGGTCCCCAGCAATGACTAGCTGGTCTTCCATCAAGGAGTACCTTTGTACGCCGGAAGTCTCTAATGGCTTTTCGATAAAACCAAAATCGGATTCATGTTTCGCTACTTGTTCTAATGATTCATGTGAATTCGCGATCTCGATCTCAAAATGCACTTTAGGAAACCTTTTGATCAGATGTTTCATCAACTGAGGCAAAAGATAAACAGCAAATGTGTGGGAAGCAACGATCCGACATACTTCTTCTTCATTTTGTTCATTGAGCAATTTTTGCTGGGTCTCTTCCCATTCTTCTAATAAAACCAGCGTCCGCTCGTATAATAAATCGGCTTGCTTAGTTGGAAGCATCTCTTTTCTGCCATTACGCTGAAAAAGATCAATATTCAACTCCCGCTCTAATTGTTTGATTTGATTCGAGACGGCTGGCTGAGATAAAAACAGTACTTCTGCTGCTCTAGAAAAATTTCTTGTTTCATATACTGCTCGAAAAGTCGTTAATAACTTAAACATGGCACCACTTCCATAACTTTTTATGATAATTACTATAAAAACTATTTGATTTAAATATACAAAAAACCATCTATAATAGAAATGTACAACAAAACAGTTGCTGATCCAACTAGTAACTCAGACAAGATAATCAGCTGTCTGCTTTGCTCGTAATCATACAGACCTATTCATTTTACAATGTATTCGTTCATCTTGGTACTAAAATCTATTAAATAAAAAGGAGAATGTATATGAAGAACTTTTTGAAAATTATTCCGATCCCGATCTGCGGGTTGATTCTTGGGTTAGCTTCCCTTGGAAATCTGTTTAAAGACTATCACCATGTTGCTTTAGGCAATCTAACTGGCGGTATCTCAATGATTCTTATGATATTCATTTTTGTTAAATTGTTTATCTTATTTGAGCATACGAAACAAACATTGCATGATCCGATCATCGCCTCCGTTTCACCAACTTTTACGATGTCACTCATGGTTATTTGTACTTATTTTGTTTCATATGAAAGTATTGCACCGATTGTCAAATTCATTTGGTTGTGTGCAGTTATTTTCCAAGTGATACTTGTCTTTTATTTCAATTATCACCATGTCATCAAAGCTGATCTTTCTATTGAAGCAATTTATCCAAGCTGGTTTATCATTTATGTTGGGTTTGGGGTCATCACTGTAACTGCTGGGAACTTCTTCCCACTTATTGGAAAAATCTTCTTTTGGATTTCATTGGTCTGCTATGCGTTCTTATTACCAATCATCATCAAACGTGTCTTTTTCGTAAGAAATATGGCTCATCCAACACGTCCGCTGATTACGATCGTTGCAGCACCTGGTTCTCTTTGCCTGACAGGTTACCTGAAAAACTTTGCAGAACCTAACTTTTATCTTGTCGTAGCGTTGTTCGTTTTATCTCAAGTATTGTATTTCGTCGTGCTGTCTATACTGCCACGCTTGTTCAAGCTTCGTTTTTATCCAAGCTACGCAGCCTTTACATTCCCACTTGTTATCTCTGCAACAGCTCTATTTACTACTGTTCATTACTTCAACAGTTTAGGTATTTATAGTAGCGTATTAGATTTCTTAAAAATTGCGGAATGTCTGTTTGCAAGTGTAGTTGTCTTCTACGTGCTTGCTCATTACGTACGTTTCTTAACTAAAGAACATAGCAAACATGGAAAATTTGTTTCTAAAAAAATCGCTTCATAATTGATTCGATTGGTTGTGAAAGAAGTGGTCAGCTTCTAGAAATAAGAAGGAATATACGAAAATTGCTTCTCAAATTTTTGTAACATTTCGGCTTATTTCCGAAGAAGCTACTTCTGGAACACCGTTTACCAAGAGGTCGTGAAAAAGCCGCCTAGTTTCGAGTAGTAAGAAAAATTTTGTGAAAATGGCTTTCCACATTTTTGCATAAATTTGGCTTAATACCGAGAAACTGGCTTTGGAACACCGTTTATTCGAAACAAGAGGTTGTGACAAGACTTTTGTCACGACCTCTTATTCTTTTGTCAAAATACTGGTTTAGTGCTACTATGTTCGAGTATGCTTTTAGTATTTATTGACGAAAGGAACCAATCAAATGAAATCATTGTCACATCCAATAAAATCTGTAAAGGATTCAGCGGTCCGCGAGATTTTGCCCGGATTACTGCTTTCTTTTGCCATCGCTGCCGTCAGCCGGCTTCTTGCTATTTATCTGCCACAGTTAGGTGGAGCGACTATTGCTATTTTATTGGGTATTTTATTAGGAAATACTTTTTTTAAACAGCCTGTTCTAGCAATCGGCACAAAATTCGCTGAAAGCAAACTATTGGAATTCTCTGTTTTTTTACTAGGTGCAACTGTCACCGCTCAAACGATTGCTCAAATTGGTGTAAAAGGAATTGTTTTTGTGTTACTACAGATGTCAGTCACTATCATCGGTGCTTACTTGATTGGTAAGAAACTGCAATTCAGCGATACTTCTTCTTTGATGATGGCTGGAGGAAACGCTGTTTGTGGTTCTTCTGCTATTGCTTCGATCGCCCCTTCCATCCATGCAAAAGAGGAAGAAAAAGGACAGATCATCACACTGGTCAATCTACTAGGTACTATGATGATGTTGACCCTCCCTTTTCTTGGATTACAGCTATTCGGAGGAAATCTCATTGAAAAAAGCGCACTTTTAGGTGGCACACTCCAATCTGTGGGTCAAGTAGTCGCTGGTGCAAGTTTGCTTGACAGTTCTGTTGTCGAATTTGCCATGTTGTTTAAGATTCTACGTATCATGATGCTTGTTGTTGTTGTCTATTTGTTTGAAAAATTCATGCACAAGAAACAACCAGCTCTGTTTGAAACACCGACTGATACGCAGAAAAAACGAAAATTACCGCTTCCTTGGTATGTATTAGGGTTTGTGATCTTTTGTTTGGTCAACAGCTTGTTTTCTTTACCTGTAGTTATTGACCAATCGGCACATTTTATCAGTAGCTGGTTTGAGATCACTGCTTTAGCGGCAATTGGGCTGCGTTTAGACTTTGCAAAATTCATGAAAGAAGGTACACGATTCTTATCTTACGGATTGGCTGTCGGGCTTCTCCAAACAGTAATGGCTTTACTATTTATTTGGCTGATCAAACTTTAGAACAAACACGAAAAAACAGTTGTGATTCTCGCATGGAACAATGTTCGAATCACAACTGTTTTTTAATTTTGCAGATACCCTTCTAATAGCAACAATTGGCGTTTGATTTCGACTCCATCTGTTGCGTTTCCCATATATCCTGTCAGTTTTCCATTTTGCCCGATCACTCGATGACAAGGAATAACGATTGGTAATGGATTGGTTCGATTTGCCTGTCCAATCGCTCGCACAGCTTTCGGACTAGCGACAGCAACGGCTACTTCTTTATATGTTCGGATTTCTCCATAAGGAATGGTCGACAAAGCTTTCCAGACATTTTGCTGAAAAGGCGTACCTCTCTTTATAGATAAAGGAATTTCAAATTCTTTTCTTTTTCCCGTAAAATATTCTTCAAACTGTTCTTGTGTGCGCGTTAAAATTTGCTGATTCGCTGATTTGCTTTCCGAAATTGGCTGAAAAGATACAGCAGTCAACCCGGATTCATCTGCATCTAACCATAAAAAGCCGATAGGTGTGTGTATTTTCATTTTGTTTGCTCCTGGTCAACAGACTGGAACTTCCTCCTTTTTCTCTGTCCGAAACTACTTGCCAACTACTAAAAATTGTTCTTAAAAATTTGATAAACCCAGGAAACATGGTAAACTAAATACGGTAGTTTACCAAAAGAATACCTGTTCTTTTACGTAAAATCAAATTTAAAAGGTGTTATTTAAGGTTTATTAAATTTTGAATGTAAACCATATATAAACATACGATTGAAAGGAAAGAAACGATGAAAGTATCAATTGTTGTCCCATGTTTCAATGAAGAAAAAACGGTTCCTCTTTTTTTTGATGAGGTTGAAAAATTCAAAGGTCCCCATGAGTTCGAATATTTATTTATTGACGATGGATCAAAAGACGGTACATTAGCAGCAATCAAGAAGCTAGCTGCAGCTTATCCTTATGTCCGCTTTGTCTCATTTTCCAGAAATTTCGGGAAAGAAGCGGCTCTATACGCTGGATTACAAGCTTCTACAGGAGATTTAGTGACTGTTATGGATGTTGACTTACAAGATCCACCTGAACTGCTTCCTGAGATGATTGAACGAATCACTACTTCTGATATCGATTGTGTCGGCACCCGGCGTTCGACTCGTGAAGGTGAGCCTGCAATCCGCAGCTTCTTCGCGAAAAAATTCTACCAGTTGATTAATAAAATCAGCGATACAGAAATGGTCGATGGCGCTCGTGATTTCCGTTTGATGACCCGACAAATGGTGGATGCTGTCCTAGAACTAACAGAATACAACCGATTTTCAAAAGGTTTATTCAGTTGGGTCGGATTCAAAACAGAATATATTTCTTATGAAAACCGCGAACGTGTAGCTGGTGAAACATCTTGGTCCTTCTGGAAATTGTTCAACTACTCGATTGATGGTATCGTGAACTTCTCCGATGCGCCATTGACAATTGCTTCATTTATCGGCGCTTTGTCTTGTGTCGGTTCTGGTATTGCGATCTTGTTCATTATTTTGCGGGCATTGCTGTTTGGTGATCCTACATCAGGATGGCCTTCCATGGTCTCGATCTTCCTATTCATCGGCGGAATCCAACTGTTATGTCTTGGAATCATCGGGAAATATATCGGAAAAATCTTCTTAGAAACGAAGCAACGTCCTGTTTATATTATTAGAGAAACAGAAAAAGTGAAGCCAAATGAATTGAAGCCTCACCAATAATATACGTCAAATGAAGTAAACATTTTTTTAAATGAAGAGGGACTGTGACAAAAATCTTGTCGCAGTCCCTTTTTCCGAACAAACGGTTTTCAATCAACTAACCTTCGGTATTAGCTCAACAAACGACAAAATATGAGGAGCTATTTTTGTTTGCTGTTCTTATTACTTGATGCAGGATGATGCAGAACAGCTTTTTCACAACCTCTGATATATGGTGTTCCAGAAGTAGCTTCTTCGAAAAATAAGCCGAAATGTTACAAAAATTTGAGAAGCAATTTTCGTAAATTCCTTCTTATTTCTTGAAGCTGACCACTTCTGTCACAACCTCCATCTTCTTACTTCTTCATTGCCGCTTTTAGTGCTGCTGCTAATGGGCTTTCTTCTGGTTCTTCTGCCTGTGCATATTTTTTCAGCAAGCGACGTTCTTCATGTTTGGTCATTTTCTTCTTCTGCTCTTTTTTATCAAGCATTTTTTCTGTCGTTCCGTCGTATTTACAACGGAAATAAGCACCATTTTTGCCTTCGATGATTTCCATTTTCCGGTGGCATTGTGGGCAGCGATGGTTGGAGACTTTTGGATCTTTTCTTCTGCGGTAGTTGCAATCTGAATTGGTGCAGACATAAATTTTGCCGTCTCGCGTGTTTTTCTCACGCAGATTGGCCCCACATTCTGGACATTTCTTTTGGGTAATCGAGAAATCTTGATATTCTTGTTTGCTTGATTTGATTTCATTCACCAAGCGTTTTGTTTCTTTTTCGATTCCATTCAAGAAGGTTCCTGCTTGTTTCTTTCCTGCAGCAATAGCTTCAAGGTCTTTTTCCCAGCTTTCTGTCAGATCCGGTGTCACTAAAGATGGGTTGACTAATACTAATAATTGTTTACCTTTAGGGGATACTTGCAGTCCTTGAGGGGTACGTTCCATCAACTCTGATTTGATCAATTTTTCAATGATCTCTGCACGAGTAGCCGGGGTTCCCAGACTGTATTTTTCCATTTGTCCAAGCAAGCTTGCTTCTGTCAATGGTTTAGGCGGTGCAGATAATTCTTTTTTGATGGTGAAATCAGGATTGATCCGCATTCCTTTTTCCCATTTGACTGTTTCCGTTTCAGATTCAGTTTCGCCTTTCCACCCTGCTTGGATGACACGATTTTGTCGGAAAATGAATTGTTCTTTATCAAATTCAACCGTGACTTTTGTCTGACTGACTTTGTGTGGTTGAGCAAACAAGCCTAAGAAACGAGAGACGATCATTTGATAGATTTTTTGCTCTTCATTACTTAGTTTTTCATAACGTGCTCGGTTTTCAGTTGGCAAAAGCGCATGGTGATCGGTCACTTTATTGTCTTGGAATACTTTTGTCTGTTGGACGATGGCTCCGTTTTTCAAATACTGCTTGACCTCAGGAGCAAAATCGCTGACTGCTTGCAGTCGTTCGTTCATCGTACTTTTCATGTCGTTTGTCAGGTATTTGCTGTCTGTACGCGGATAAGTAACGATTTTATGGGTCTCATATAAACTTTGTACAAGACTTAATGTTTTCTTTGCAGAATAGCCATAGCGTTGATTGGCTTCTCTTTGGATCTCTGTTAAATCATAAGGTAGCGGCGCAGATTCCGTTTTTAATTTTTCTTGGACTTCTGTGACAGTTCCTTTGCTTGTACTGATCAATTGAACAAGTTTTTGTGCTTCTTCTTGTGTTTTTAAAGCAAATTGATTTTTTTGAACCATTTTGGCTTGTTCTTTTCCAGCGTGCAACGTGATCGTGAAATACGTTTGTGGACGGAACTGTTCGATTTTCTTTTCTTGGTCTCTCACTAATGCTAGTGTCGGGGTCTGCACACGGCCCGCTGATAAATTATCCGCGTACTTCACAGTTAAGGCTCTGGTCACATTCAATCCTACCAACCAGTCCGCTTTTGCCCGGGCAAGAGCAGATTCATACAATGCATCATATTCTTTTGCAGGTCTTAGTTGCTTGAATCCTGTTTTGATTGCTTTATCTGTTTGAGAAGAGATCCATAACCGCTTCACTGGTTTATTGAAATGCACATACTCTAAGATCCAGCGAGCAACAAGTTCCCCTTCCCTTCCGGCATCTGTCGCAATGACTGCTTCTGAGACATCTTTTCGTTGAGCCAGCTGCTTGATTGCTTTTAATTGATATCCTGTTTTAGGAAGTGGTTTGATTCCTAGTTTTTTAGGGATCATCGGCAACGTGTCCATTTGCCAGCTCTGCCATTCCTTATTCAGATCTTCCGGCATTTTCAATCCTAATAAATGACCAAGGGCCCAAGTAACGATCACCTTGGGTCCTTCGTAATAATTTTTGTGCTTTTGATTAGCACCAAGCACCTTGCTTAGGTCTTTCGCAACGCTTGGTTTTTCCGCTAGAATTAGTTGTTTCATAAAATTCCTTTCTGCTTTCTACTGTGATGGGCTGATGATTTTTCAACAACGCAAGTCCCTTGTATTGCTGTAAATCATCGTCACACTCTTCACACCAGCGCTCATCTCCGTCATTCCAAAAGGCGCTGAGAAAGTTTCTTTTCGCATTGATATATTCATAATTTTGATGGATCGCGATCCATTGTTTTTCGTACGCTTGTCGTGCTTCTTCAAAAGACTCGAATGTTTCTTCTGCTTCAATATCTTCTTCCCAGTCTTCAAAAAACCACCAAGGCTCATTGTCCCCGAACATGGTAATTACTTGATACATACTCGTGCTCCTTCTTTCAGCTTTTCTAGACTCATCTTAGTCACTTTTCAAGAAAGTTGCAAGAATTTTCTCTTATAAAAGGATCATTTAATGAACATCTTGAAAATGATACCAATGAATCTGATTGTTTAAGGCAAAGTAGCGATAAAGTCATTGATCATCCAAAAATAGCTGTCCTCTGGATCGATTGTCGGTTCTTTTGTAAAGTATCCTAAAAAACGCAAGGAAAGATAGCCGTGGATCATACTACGTAATTCTCTGCTTCGGTGGACTTTTTCTTCTTTCGTTAATTGAAAAGCCTCAAAGATCTGCAAAATGATCTGGTTCGTTTCATGGATTCCCTCTAATAAAACTGCTTCATTGGTGTGGGGCACACTGATCAGCAACTCATACACTGCTTGATTCGAAAAAGCAAAGGATCGATAAGTTTCTGCATAGATCTGCAGTGCTTCCTGACCACTTTTCCCCACAAGAGCCCGACGCAGCTGGTCATTAAGTTCCTGCAGAAGTTTTGCTGTTAACGCTGTTTTGACATCACGAATATTTTTGAAATGGTTATACAGCGAGGGAGCCTTGATATCCAAGCGTTTTGCTAAATGCTGAAAGGTTATTTGCTGAACATCCATCTCTTCTGCTAGTTCTCGAAAGCAGTCGATGATTTTCTCTTGAGACAGATTTCTTTTTTTCATTTCCATGTTTCCTCTCATAAAATAAATCCTTCACTCTTTCAGTTTACCACGAAAAAGAACGAGAAAAAAGAGACTTTCATTGATAAACTACATAATGTAGTTTATAATAAAGAGTTGTAGATGAAAATTTTCAGAAAGAAGGAGTCTAATTGGCTGCAAGAATAAAGGAAAAATTATTTAGGAAAAGAGAAACTTGGGAACAGAACTTGTTTGTCTTATGGTTTGGAACATTTATGGCTGGTATCGGATTTAGTTTAGTCATGCCTTTTATGTCACTTTACATAGATACGTTAGGTAATTATAGTACGGCACAATTGAACTTTTGGAGCGGATTGACTTTTTCATCTACTTTCTTAGTGACTACGCTGATCTCTCCTTGGTGGGGGAAATTAGCCGATCAAAAAGGAAGAAAATTGATGCTGTTGCGTGCTTCATTAGGAATGGCAATCGTCATTTCTTTGATGGGCTGCGTGACTAGTGTGTATCAATTAGTCGCATTGCGTCTGCTTCAAGGGATTTTTTCTGGTTATATCAGTAATGCCACTGCCCTTGTCGCAACTGGGACGCCAAAAGAAAAAAGTGGTCAAGTTCTTGGGACCTTAGCAACTGGTTCTGTTACAGGAACATTACTTGGACCGCTTCTTGGCGGGATCTCTGCTTCAGCGTTTGGCTATCGCCCTACCTTTTTCATTACAGGGATCATCTTATTTTTCGTCTTCTTGTTGAGTCTGTTTTTCGTCCATGAAAAATTTGTCCCAGTGAAAAAAGAAAACATGGTTTCTGCCAAACAGATTTTCAAAGACTTGAAATATCCACACGTCGTCATCGGTATGTTCGTCACAACGATGATCATCCAAGCATCCAACAATTCCATCAGTCCAATCATCAGTCTGTACATTCGTCAATTGCTGCATGGACATGGGAATGTTACATTGATCAGCGGAATCATCGCTTCGATACCTGGAATTGCTACTTTGATAGCCGCTCCAAGATTTGGTCGCTTAGGTGACAAGATTGGGAGTGAAAGAATACTTGCGATTGGTTTGGGTTTTGCGATTTTGGTTTATATCCCAATGGCATTCGTCACGAATGTTTGGCAATTAGCTGCCTTACGTTTTTTGATTGGTATCTCTGATGCTTGTCTGCTCCCTGCTGTCCAAGCATTGATCACAAAATATTCGCCTCATCAAGCTGCTGGACGGATCTTCAGTTATAACCAATCTTTCCAAGCAACTGGTAACGTAGTAGGACCTATGATTGGCTCCAGTGTTTCCAGTGCATTTGGTTATCGTGGCGTCTTTCTTTCGACTTCTCTTCTTGTTTTAGTCAACTTCTTGCTTGTACGACACAATACACAAGAGATCCATCAGCAAGAAACTGCAGAAGAAAAAGCTTCAGGAGTCTCCATATCTTCAGGGCACTCTCCTTCTCATAGACAATAAGCGTAAATGAAAAACACTGCTTGAACAGTTGTCACAGACTGTCCTTGCAGTGTTTTTGTTTAGGCCTGTTTTTTCAAGAATTCAGATAAAAGGGATAATCCCTTTTCCAAGGTTTCTTTTTTACAACAGTAACCTAGTCGGGCATGCTTCGGTAAATCAAAGGCACTTCCTGGTACTAATAGTACTCCTGTTTCTTCTAATAAATTGATACAAAATGTCTGATCATCTTCTTCGATGGTTAATTTGATGAAAGAAGTAGAGACGTAATTGGGAGCGACGAGTTCAACTTTCGGTTCATTTGCTACCCACTGTTTTAAAATCGCAAGGTTCTCAGTAATGATCTTTTGATTTCGCTCCAAGATTTTTTCTTTGTTCTTCAAAGCATGTACAGCAAGATCATCTGACAGGACTCCGCCGCAAATCATCGTGTAGTCTCGATATTTTCGAAAAACCTCTGCCAACTCAGGTCCAGTAGCTGTCCAGCCAATACGGATACCTGGAATGGAGTAGGTTTTGGATAGGGAATTGGTTGCTATACCTTTCTCATAGACATCTACGATCGACAAGAATTCACCTTTATCCGTTAAAGGCGCATATACTTCATCTATCAATACATATGCATCTACTGTACGAGCAATTTCTGCGATTTTTTCTAAAGTTTTCCGATCTAGCAATGTGCCTGTAGGATTGTTTGCACTATTCAAACAGATGATTTTTGTTTCAGGTTTGACTAAGGCTTCTAGCTGTTCTAAATCAAACTGCCAATCTTCTTCTTCCTTCAAATGAACAAAGTCAACAGTGGCACCTAAAGATTTAGGGATGTCATATAGTTGCTGATAAGTGGGAAGCATCGAAACAACATGGTCTCCTGCTTCCACTAACGCGTATAGAGCTAAAAGATTAGCACCAGTCGCTCCGTTCGTTTGTAAGATGTTTTCTGGATCGACGGTTTGATAAAGCGAAGCGACTTCTTGTTTGAACGCATCTGATCCTTCGATCCAGCCATAGTCCAATGGTTCATTTTTGCGTTTTTCGAAAAATTCACTTACGTTGGTCCCGTCTAAGCCAACGAGTTCGTCTAATGTCAATGCTTCGATCGAACTTTGTGCAATATCATATACCGCTTTCTTCTCCCATTTATTTAGCCATTCTTCCACACCGAAATTTGCGATTTCCATGTTTCTTTCCCCCTTATATCTTGATCCAGCCTACAGTAAGCAACCCGATTGAAAGCAGTGCGGCCACACAAATCAGCCCAATCATTACTTTTTCTTTTCCCGTGATTTGATGGTTGGTTTCCCGACAAGCGATCCAGTAGAAGCAAAAACCAGGAAGATAGGCAATACTACATAAAAGGACATAAGAAAATCCTGCTAAAGTGATTCCCATCAATTCAAAAACTACAGCAATCCCACCGATCACTACTTGTTTTTTGATTCCTTCTTTTAAAGAAAACTGGACTTGATAGATTCCGACAAGCAGATAACAAATCAAGATTGCCGCTGTACATAAAGAATAGGCAAATTGATAGGCATAATCAGTAACTAAGAAAGTCAATAAGAATAGATTAGTCAAGATGGCAGTAACAACTAACGAATAAGTTGGGGCATTTTTTTTATTCGTTTTTCCCCAAGCTTTCGGCAACAGACCGTCTCGAGCCATCAACATCGTTGTTTCTGCTGGGAGCATCGTCCAAGACAACCAAGAACCGATGATCGAAATGATCAAGCCGATATTGATCAGTGCCGCTCCCCAATTTCCCACGATTCCTTTTAAAATATTTGCCATAGCAGGTTGTGAAATAGTTGCTAACTCTTCTTGAGATAAGACACCGTATGGCAAGATCGAAGCAAGGATATAGATAAATAATAAACAAAGCAGCCCCATGATGGATGCTTGCTGGGCTTCTGAACGTTTCTTCGCGCGGTTAGCTAAAACACTTGCACCTTCGATCCCTACAAAGACCCACATCATGACCATCAAACAACCTTTGATCTGCAACCAGATCGTTCCTTGCTGTCCTGATCCGTTCACTAGATTATCAGATACGTTGCCCCAAAAATTAGTAGTGAATATATTCACTTTAAATGCGATAAATACAAATATTAAAAATAGGAATAATGGCACTAATTTACAAATCGTCACGATCGTATTGATTACGCTCGCTCCTTCGATCCCATTGTTTACTAATAAAGTCAGACCCCAAATAAAAAGACTTGCGAATAAAATAGAAGGAACATTTTGTCCCCCTTTGAATATCGGAAAAAATTCTCCCATGGCACTCATTAGCATCGTCGCAAAAGCAACATTTCCTAGCCACGCAGACAACCAATAGCCCCAGCCACTAATGAAGCCACCTAACTTACCAAATGAAGCTTCTGCATACCCAAAAATCCCGCCATCCAGATCTGGACGTTTTTCTCCTAAATGGTTCAGCGATAATACCAAAGCTAAAATACCAATCCCGACGATTATCCATGAAAGGATTGCTGGTCCAGGGGCGGCAGAACTAGCCAGATCACTCGTGATTCCAAACACACCGCTTCCGATTGACGAACTGACAACGAGAGCAACCAGACCCCACTTACTAATACCTGTCGATTTCTTTTCCATTTCCATCACCTTCACTTATAAAATTGAACAAACCACCTGCAAAATATTTCCTTTATTTTGCATCTGCTCTTGCTTACCAAAAGCAACTTTATTCATATTATTGGATATTATGGACTGTTTACACTAAAATTACAAGCGTAAAATGAATAAAAATTAATTTTATTGCAAAAAAACAGCTATGCTGTCCAAAAGAAAAGGTGTTTCTTTTGTTAGCCATAGCTGTTTTGATTCATTTCATATCGCTTAAACGTATTGTAAAACTTTTGTTTCTTGGTATGCGTGGTCGATCAAACCGCCACCTAGACATTCCATTCCGTCATAAAATACAACTGCTTGTCCAGGAGTGATGGCACGTACAGGTTCGTCGAATACGACTTCTGCACGGTTATCATCCAATAAGCGAACTGTCACAGGAACATCTTGTTGACGGTAACGGAATTTCGCTGTGCACTTGAATTCTTTTGGCATTGGTTCATTCGTCGTAAAGTGGATTTCACTTGCATCCAAGCTTGTGGCGTACAGTGCAGGATGGTGGAACCCTTGACCCACGTATAATGTGTTCGTCGCTAAATCTTTCCCTACGACAAACCAAGGTTCTTGCGAATCTCCTCCGCCACCGATTCCTAGGCCTTGACGTTGACCGATCGTATAGTACATCAAACCAGCATGTTGCCCTTTGACTTCACCGTCAAGAGTGACCATATTGCCTTTTTTCGCTGGTAGATAGTTGCTCAAAAATTGTTTGAAGTTCTTTTCACCAATAAAGCAGATTCCTGTTGAATCTTTTTTCTTAGCAGTCGCAAGGCCTGCGCGTTCAGCAATTGCCCGCACTTCTGATTTTTCCATACCGCCTAGAGGGAACATCGTTTTTGAAAGCTGTTCTTGTGATAATTGACTAAGGAAGTAAGTTTGATCTTTATTGTTGTCTACTCCGCGAAGCATATGGACCACACCGTTTTCATCGCGAGTGACTTGCGCATAATGTCCAGTAGCTACATAATCAGCACCAAGATCCATTGCATAGTCCAAGAATGCTTTGAATTTGATTTCTTTGTTACACATCACGTCTGGGTTAGGTGTACGTCCTGCGCGGTATTCGGCTAGGAAATATTCAAATACACGGTCCCAATATTCTTTTTCGAAATTCACAGAATAATAAGGAATCCCGATTTGAGCAGCTACTTTCGCTACATCCTTATAATCTTCCGTGGCCGTACATACGCCGTTTTCGTCCGTATCATCCCAATTTTTCATGAAGATCCCGATCACGTCGTATCCTTGTTCCTTTAATAAAAGTGCTGTTACAGATGAGTCGACACCGCCGCTCATCCCTACGACAACGCGTGTTTGGCTGTTGTCTGTCATGATATCACCATCATTTCAATTAGATTCTGAAACATCTACGAGTTGAAGGTCGCAACTTTTCAGTATTTTACATTATACGTCATATTTCTGAAAATTTCATCCCTTAATTATCAGCGTTCGAATACATAACCTATCATAGGGAAAAAACAGCGCTATCTTCATACTCCAGTGATTCTCATGATCAAAAGAGGAACGGCAGTTTCGATTCATAAGAAAAACAAAAGAACAACATTGTAATAAGTAGCAAATAGATAATTCATTCCTAAAAGTAGCCACTTTATTCGATTATCCTCAAGTTTTGTAGAGAAATAGAGACCCATCAAGCCGGAAATCATTATGAAAAGCAACAAAGCGATGATTGCCCACATCCTGTCGGTATTTAAATAGAAAGCCAATAGATAATGGATCCAAATAAGTAAACTGATCGATATCAACATCGGTAGACCTAGACCGAACAAAAAAAATGCTTTTTCTTTCTGTTTATATTCTAATATTTCTACTAAACCAATATACAACACACATCCTAGCAACAAATCCAACCTAGATAAACTTAACCACCCAATGATGTAAAACAGCCCTAATCCGCAAATCAAAAGAAAATGAAGAGCAATCACTAGCCATTTTACTTTTATGGAATCCATTCTTCTTGTAAAAGCTAGACTGATACCACTTAAAATCCAACATGAATACTGAATGATCAGAAACCCTATCACTTCATGACGAATATACAAATGACTGCTGAGCAAAATCATACAGAAGACTAACAGAACCACCGATACCCGCTTACTTTTCTTACTTTCTATTGATAACATCCAACTCTCTCCTTTTTAATTGACCCATACATCGCCTTCCTCATGCCCCAATGATTCTCATGATCAAAAGAGGAACGGCAGTTTCGATTCATAAGAAAAACAAAAGAACAATATTGTAATAAGTAGCAAATAGATAATTCATCCCTAATAGCAGCCACTTTATTCGATTATCTTCAAGTTTTGTAGAGAAATAGAGACCCATCAAGCCGGAAATCATCATGAAAAGCAACAAAGGGATAACAAGCCAAGATTTAATAGTATTTGAATGGAAAGCCAACAAGTAATGGATTCCAATAAGCGAACTGATCGATATTAGCATCGGTAGACCTAGACCGAACAGATAGAATGTTTTTTTCTTTTTTTGATAGTCTAATGTTACGACTGCTCCAAAATACAACACACATACTAACAACAACTCCCACCTAGGTAAACTTATCCACCCGATGATCCACCCAATGATGTAAACAAGCCCTACTCCGCAAGTCAAAAGAAAATGAAGAGCAATCACTAGCCATTTTACTTTTATAGAATCCATTCTTCTTGAAAAAGCTAAACTGATACCACTTAAAATCCAACATGAATACTGGACAATCAGAAACCCTATCACTTCATGACGAATATACAAATGACTGCTGAGCAAAATCATACAGAAGACTAACAGAACCACCGATACCCTCTTACTTTTCTTACTTTCTATTGATAACATTCAACTCGCTCCTTTTTAATTGTTTGCTTCGTTGCTGACTTCAAAAAGTTTGAAACAAAATAAATAGAAATTGGAAAACATTAAAATATGTAGCAAATAGATAATTGATAACTAACAACATCCATCTTACCTTCGCAGATTTGATCTTTGTCGAAAAATAAAGACCTGCTAAGCCGGGGAAGGATATGAAAATCATTAAAGCTGCACTTTGAAGACTATTTCCATAATAGAAATGAGCCACCCCTAGACACCAGCCAGACAGTAACATAGATATACATAACCCGACCAAATTGATAGTTAGTTTCATTTTTTCTCCTTTTGTTTTTAATCCTCTTTTTCTTACAACAGAAACGTTCCGCCATTTTTTACCAACCAAAAATGATCCAGTTAAAGATACATATCAAATTCGATACTATAACAATCGCTTTTAAACATTTAGAATTGATTTTTGTTGAAAAAACCAGGCTTAACCCACCAAATAACCAAATACAAAACATTATTCGTATACGAGTCCCATCGTCGTTATAATTTATTGAAGGGAAAAAAATAGTCAAAGCTATACAAAGCACTAGCAGACTTATTGAAATGATTGTACACGTCTTACTTTTTAATGGTAACATTCACAAATCTCCTTTCCGATTGATACATGGCTATCTTAATAAATGACCATAAAATTGCATCATAGTAAGATGGGTAGCTATTAGATAATTTAGTATTATCAGGAACCATCTCATTCTTACAGACTTGACTTTTGTAGAAAAATATAGTCCTGTTAATCCTGGAAAAATCATCATAAGTAACATATATACTCCTTGAGGGCTATTTCCGTAATAGAAATGAGCTATCCCGAGACACCAGCCAGACAGTAACATAGATACACATAAACCGATCAAATTGACATCTAATTTCATTTATTTCCCCTCATTTTCGTTTTTTATTGAAACAACAAACTAAAACAGAACAATTTACATAGCATAAATCACCCAACTATAAATACCAATCAAATCAAGTAGGATAACTAGCATTTTTAACCTTTTAGAATTGATTTTTTTCGAAAAAACCAAACTCAAACCACCAGTGCTCCAACAACAAAATATTATGGACACTAAAAACTGAAGATTATTTTCTATAGAAGGATGAAAATAAAAACTAGCTGAAATGAAACAAATTGACAACAAGCTTATTGAAATGATCGTACACGTCTTACTTTTTAGTGGTAACATCCACACATCTCCTTTTCATCAAAGTATTCATACATGTCGTTTTTTATCAAATTGCTTATACAAGATTTATTTTGCTCAAAGAATAAAGACTTAATATCTCACATTAAAACTCTATTTTAGAGACTATTTATATAGTAAGAATAGATACCAATGAAACAACTAAGTGACAAAAATATAGCTATATACAAACCGATTCTATTTAACTTTATTTTCTTCTCTTCTCGTGATTTTAAACATCTTTTCCTCACAACAGAAAGGTTCTGTCGTTTTTCATCAATCAAAAATGATCCAACCAAAAATACATATCAAATTTAATAAAATGACACATGCTTTTAAGCACTTAGAATTGATTTTTGACGAAAAAACAAGGCTTATCCCACCAAATAACCAATTACAAAACATTATTGATACAAGAATTGTATAGTTTCCATATTTTGTCGAAGGATAAAAACTAGTCATGATGATGCAAAGCACTAGCAAAATTATTGAAATGATCGTACACGTCTTACTTTTTAGTGGTAACATCCACACATCTCCTTTCTAATTGATTGATACTTGTCTATCTTCAAAAAAACTCTAAACAAAAAATCTAGAAATTTGTTATTTAAAAATAAACAAATAAAAAATATAATAACGAAACAAAACAAACAGATATACAAATCAACACGTCTGTTCAATACTCATCCCTACCAAGAAATTGTATCTTCTGTAGACTATCTAACCCCAAATAAAATATAACGTCTTTGATTTTATTCGTAAAACTTAAGTTAAATGCTAATTATTTCATTAAAGATAACAGTTCTCAATCATCGATATAGCTGATTTTACTCTTTGGTGTTACGTGCAATATACGCCTAGATTAAATAACTTATACATTTTATTTTCAAGCTATCATCATACTTATTCATATGTTATTATTCTAGCATAAAACAAGGAGGGATTACATTGAAATCAAAAATTAAATTGTTTCTGACTACCTGTTTACTCGCCGTCGCATTTGCCATCCCAATCACGACTGTACATGCTGATACAGATACCCAGCAGATATTGGAGGAGTATTATGAAGAATTCAAAAATGAATACGCTTCCTTCGATCAGACATTTGAAGAATTCACTTCGAATTATTACAATCAACCATTCAATTCCGCGATTTCCGAAGAAGACCAATTGCGTGACTACCTAAACACCGTCAATGAGCACTATATTCGTAAAGAAGCCGAACAATTATCCAAAGACCCGCCTCTTTGGTCATTCAATATCGGAAATGCTTTGGAGAATATCACTTTTGAAAAAGTACCGACTTATCATAAATATGATCTGATGAATATCGTTCAACCAGGAGATATCATTTTCGAACGGAAAAGGGCTGGAATCACTCCAGTATTTCTTCATCATGTGATGATCGTAGAAGGCATTTATGAAGAGACACATAGCATCAATGGAAAACCAGAGACCTTCACATATATCCGAACTATCGAAGCAACTGATTATAGTCCTATACTTGAAACAAAAGCTGGAGGCGTTGTTTACGGTGTCTTGGATGATGAACGATTCGATTATACTGATTCAACTATTTTAAGAGTTCCAGCAGGGACAACAGCACAAAGAAATGCAGCCATCTCATTTATGCGTGGACAATTAGGTAAACAGTATAGTGTATGGGGAGATATAATGGGACGGGATCGCTCATCCACTAGAAATGACTGGTATTGCTCTTCCCTTATCTGGGCTGCATATATGAACGCAACACCTGATGGTAGAATCGATGAGCTAACTAATGAAAATGATCCTAGTTTCCAAGGTATTGATTTAGAAAGAACAGATTTTATTAACGGAATGGGTGTAACTCCAAATGATATAAAAAAATCCGATAAAGTCGAAAAAATCAATCCTTTTTTCGTAAATTATAAAGATTACGCAGAAAACATACGATGGTCGAACGCCGGCACTCCTATAGATGGCGAAGATTTCATTTTTAGCCGCGGTTCCAACTCATACACCTTAAGGAATGATTATTATTTCATCGCCACGGACAAAAATAACGGGAGACCTTATGCAAGTACACGTCTTACTTTCGGGCGTAATCATTCTGGAACGATCGTCGTAGAATTCGATATGTTCACCCGTTTTCTTTTAACAGACGAAGCAAGAGCCAAATTTTCTGACAGGAATATCCCGCTTATTCCAGAGACGATCGAAGATCATGATGTTCCGAACTATGTGATGAACTGGATCAATACCTATACCCAATGTTCGTTGGAGATCGTTTATTCTAACAATATCTCTACTGACAACAATCACTTAAGATATAATCCTTCTTTTACAAAAATCACGAAGAAAAAACATCCAGTCAATCCTTATCAGATCAACCAAGTCGTCCATACACCGCCTGCCTTCACTCAGCAAAGATTTGACTATACAGAGAACCTCAGTATCTATGACAAATATGAAATGACGCGACCGAATCCTTTCAATGCAGATGTTTCTTATAATCGAGCTACACCAAGCTGGTATTATTTTTACAATAATTATCATGCGTTGATAAAATTAGAGAATGGTACCTATCGCCACGCCTCTTATCTAAGGATCCATGGTTCATTCACAACTGCTGCTTCTGTCAGGAATGGTTATGGCTTCAATCATGATTTCACGATGACGGACGAAGCAAAAGCGATTTATGGGAATTATTTCTATCATATCGGCGTGAATCAGTCAGTGGATTATGCGATTGACTGGCTAAACCGATACACAAAAGAAAACACCCTGATCGTCTATTCCACTAATATAGATAATGATGTTAGGAAATTGAATGATGGTACTGCCACGGTCAGAAAAGCAGTTAATGATCAAGGGAAATTCGTGTACTGTATTTTGTAGTTCCTCCTTACAACATATGACTGTATTACTAAAAAATAGGATAAAAAGCCGCGCCAAAAAGGGACGACTTTTTATCCTATTTTTGAAAATCAGGTACTTCAATTCTTTTATAACATGCAGCGAACTGTTTTTCTATTTTGATCCTTATGGCACAGAATTGGGCAGCAGGCTCAAAAGCTTGTATTTGTGGGGACAAGTCCTACCCAATCAAAAACACGAGAAGCTGTTTTTGATTGCCTGTTCTTATCACTTGATGCAGGGCAGCTTTTTCACGACCTCTTTGCTTCATATATTTCTTTGATTTGCTTTTCGGATAACGGCGTACCGAATGGCAGTTTTTCTTTTAGAAGGTCTCTTTCTGGTGCGTCTACGCCTACATTGACGACATTTTCAATGGGTACACTATAATGATGGATATGCCCGTGAAGGTTTCGAATGGTGTCGTTAGGTCCGAGTAACATTGGATAATGCGTCAAGTAATATTGCTGATGATCGAACTTCACGATAGCACCTACGTCATAAAAATAAAATTTGGGACTGCCATCAGAAAGTCCAGGATCGTTTTTTTCTAAATAACGGAAGAACGCACGACTGTCATGATTCCCTTTGATCAAGTGGATCGTTCCTTGCAGTTGACTGACTAATTCTAAGATGTCTGCATTTGCTTTTTCATACTGCGGATGCATGGCAAGATCACCTAGATGATAGACGTGATCCGTTTCTTTTACTACTGCATTCCAGCTGGTGATCAACTGTTGGTTCATCTCATCTACATTTGCAAAGAGTCGCGGAGCAAAGTCATTTTCTCCTAGTAAACGCTCATGAAAAAAGTGCATATCACTCGTAAAATAATTCATGTTTCTCCTGCCTCCCTTTTCCTTAGAGTAAACAAAATTGCTGATCGGAGCAACTCATAACATCTAAAAAAGCTGTGAAAAAACCACTTGATTTCAAGTAGGAAGAAAATTTTTATCACCGCTCCTTTTCTATTCGTTTTCTTGTTCACGGTGTTCTTTCACCAGTTTTTTCTGTAATTCTTTATCATAATTTCGAGCAACGGGTGTCAAAAATAAAACGATCCCGCATAAAAGCGTACCAATTCCCGCAATCAGAAACATCTTTTCTACACCAATCTTATCTGTCAAGGGGCCGGCAAATATTAAGCCAATCGGCCCTGGCAAAGTCATTAATGAGTTGAATACACCTAAGACTCGTCCTAAAACGTTCGGTTCATAACTCTGTTGGATGATCGCCATCAGTAAGGTATTGAAATAAGGTGTGGCAAAACCTGCCCCGGCATTCAGTAAAAGAAAATAAAAGAATCCCTGTGTTGTCCCCGGCAACAATCCACTAGCCCCAATCGTGGTACCTACGACTACGTAAGCCATGAAAATCGGCTTCATCCGGTCTTTCCATTTTCCAAAAAAGCCAATCACCGCTCCACCTGCAAGCATTCCTACTGAATAGACTACTTCGACAAGACCCGCCTGTCCTACATTTTGACCAAAATAGCCCATCGTCATCAACGGATACAGACTGGCAGCTGGCATAAACAATAACGTGAACACAGCACCGTTGAGCATGATATGCCAAAGACCTTTATTCTCGTACAATTTTTTCACACCAAATTTTGTATCTGTCAACAAATGAATGGTTTCTCCTTGCGAAATAACCTTAGGGATCGTCACAAAAACAAGTAATCCCACACCAAATACCGCGCCTAGCACATCAAGCAAAATCAGCCAATTGATAGGTATCACTGTAAATAAAAATGCACCTATTGCAGGCGCAATGATAAAATTCGCTGACTGGACCATGCCTAGCTGTCCATTGATACGTGTCAGCTCTTCTTCTGGGACCATCGTAGGAAGGATCGATTGGATCGTCGGCATCTGGAAAGTTTGAGCAATTGCACGAATGAACAACGATACAAACACTAGCCACAACGGAAATGTGTCAGAAATCGTACCGACTACTACCAAGACCATTGCAAACAACGCGACAATGATATCTGTCAAAATCAACAATCGCTTTTTGTCCCAACGATCCACCAACGGACCAGCAAACGGACTCAGCAAAACCATTGGGATCATACCTAATAACGTAGCAAAGCTCAAGATTGTTGCTGAACCTGTTTCTTTCGTCAGATACCAAATGATTGCATATTGCACGATCATACTCGTGATTCCAGATAAAAACTGACCTGTCAAAAACAAGTTGATATTTTTACGCCAATGTAAAACCGGCTCCTTTTCTTCTCCCATATCCTTCCCCCACTTCTTCTAAGACTTATCGTCCTTACGTAGCTAGAATTATACTTGATTATTTCCTTGAAACCTAGCTGTTTGTTCAAATACCATCGTTATATATTTTCAGTTTTGGTAAAAAAGTAAAATTAGCAGAAAAAAATCAGCAATCATGCTAAACTAAGAAAAAACTAGGAGGGCATCAGTCATGAAAATCAACTTTCAGACCACTCTTACCCCTGAAGAAATCAAAATCGTACTTGAACAGACACAAGGTACGATCTGGATCAGCCACAAACTACCTAAGCTTCCAGAAAATGCTTTTTATCTCTTTTATCATCAAAAGGTGTGTACAGCAATTGGGAAAACAGTCCAACCAGAAACAATCGATACCGTCATCATGATCCAGCTTCCTTGGGATATAGAAGCCGATTATATGATCTACATGCTAACCGAACAAGCAGAAAAAGCTGGTCTTACAATAGCCAAAGAATCGTTCCCTTCGATTCCTGAAACGGCTAGAAAGAAAATGGCAGAACACCAAGAGAAGATTGCTGCTATACTAAGTACATTTGGTTATCCA
This sequence comes from Enterococcus sp. E5-162, assembly GCF_035725965.1. Lineage (NCBI taxonomy): Bacteria > Bacillati > Bacillota > Bacilli > Lactobacillales > Enterococcaceae > Enterococcus > Enterococcus sp. E5-162. The sequence continues at coordinate 56,376 of NZ_JAPRFV010000008.1, forward strand.
ATCGATTCTTCCGTGCCATCTGCCGCTGAAGATACGAAGAAAAAACCAGCAAAAGCTCGTCATCGCTTGTCAAAAGAAGTCAGTGAGATTCCTTTTACCGTCGATTTCAGGGGAAGTCAAGCAACGCTTTACTGGATCAAACGAAATGAATTGCTGATCAAAGCAGGCGCGACGCTCGTCAAAGATCCTCCTTTAAATAAAGACGGCTCATTAGGTTATGCTGCAAAATATGGGCAAAAGCTACGAGATGATTATAAAGACAAGATTTCAGGCACAACCACGATCGAAGATATCATCGTAAAAAGTGTGAATGAGGCAAGCTTGCTGTTGTACTTTGCCGGAACAAATAGTTGGTTGGAAATAGTGGATGAACATGGAAAATCCATTGATGAGTGGACGAGAGTCTGATTTACAGCAGAAAAAATAAAAAAGACAACTATTTTGTGTCGTCCTTTCAAAGTTAGAGATCTAACGATTAGGCCGTTTCAAAACTAGTTGTCTTTTTATATCCACAGGTTATTCGACTTTTTCGAATAACCCTCGACTGATCATCCCATCCATCAAAAAATAGAATTTATCTTGACTCATTTTCTGTTTTGGATCTTTGAAAATATTGACTGCTTTCAGTCCGTTTGCTGTAGTGATCGACATTTTCAATGTTTGGATATCTTTTGATACAGTGATTTTCAGTTTGAAGCCTTCTTTGCTTTGCGGCGTTGCATCTAATGGTCGGATCAATTGATAATTGCCTCCGTTTGTTTCTGTAAACCCATTATCGCGCAATGTATATCTTTTTGCATCAGGATGCAAACGATAGCTGATTGGTGCGCCAAGTACAGTTGCTGTTGTTTCAAATGCCATGATTTTCACCTCGATAAAATTAGTTTCTCTTTATTATAAAAGTTTATCCTGATTTTTACTAGGTTTTTCAGTTAAGTTCCCTAAAAAATGAAGGCGTTCTCTCAGACATCCGTCCACATCAGAATGACTTTATTAGTTATTTTTTGACAGCACGAACTAATTGATCAAGGAAATAATGGATGTCTTCTTCAGTATTATCTAATCCAAAGCTGATACGAATGGATTCTTTTAGTATCGGCGTATCTTCTCCATACATCGCTTCTAATACGTGAGAAGGTTCGATGTTCCCTGCTGTACAAGCCGAACCAGTAGAAATAGCGATTCCGTTCAGATCAAGCTTCATCAGTAGCAAATCATTTGCTTCGCCAATCAAGCGAAGATTCAACACATGAGGGAGTTTATTCGTTAAATCACCATTTACTTGATAAGGGATTTCGTTTGCTTCTAATGTATCAAGAATCAATTGTTGGAATCCTTGATATTTGTTGTTACGTGCTTCACGTTCTTCAGGTGATAGCAGTTCAACTGCTTTTGCCATTCCCCAGATTCCTGCTAAGTTTTCTGTACCTGCACGCCGCTTTTCTTCCTGCTCGCCACCTAAAAGCAAGGCAGGGATATTTACTCCGTCTCGTTTATATAAGAAACCGACGCCTTTTGGTCCATTGATTTTATGAGCAGAGATACTTAATAAATCGATCCCTAATTCTTCTGGATGGATCGTTTGGTTTCCATAAGCTTGTACCGCATCTGTATGGAAATAAGCTGGATGATCCGCTAAAAGTTCACCGATTTCTTTGATTGGCATCAAATTTCCGATTTCATTGTTCCCGTACATCACAGAGACCAAGATCGTATCTTCTCGCAACGCTTTTTTGATCTCTTCGATCGACAGATTTCCTTTTTCATCTACAGGCAGATATGTAACGTCAAACCCCTTTGTCTCTAAATATTTCATGGTATTAAGAACAGCAGGATGTTCGATAGCTGTAGTGATTAGATGTCTGCCTTCTTTTTGACGCGAGAACGCTGTTTCTAAGATAGCTGTATTATCCCCTTCTGTTCCCCCACTATTAAAGATGATCTCATGAGGTTTTGCTTGCAGACTATCTGCAATGATTTGTCTTGCTGTTTCCATTTTTTCATGCGCGTGGCGGCCAAACCCATGTATGCTTGAAGGATTACCAAACGTTTCTTGCATGATCGCCGTCATCGCTTCAATTACTTGAGGATGCATGGGGGTAGTTGCCGCATGATCCAAATAAATAGTTTTCACTTCATTCATCCCTTCCAAATTATCGCTAGGCACATTCTAGCATAAAACAGCGAATATACCAAAGAAGAGATTACTTTTACCTAGAAGGCACTTAGTGTAGCGAAAAAGAGGTTGTGAAAAAGCTGTCCTGCATCAAGTAATAAGAACAGCCAAACAAAAATAGCTTCTCATATTTTTCGTTTGGTTGGACTTATTACCGCAGATGCAAGCTTTTGAACACCGTTTACCAAGAGGTTGTGAAAAAGTCGTTTAGTTTCGAGTAGTAAGAAAAATTTTGTGAAAATGGCTTTCTACATTTTTGCATAAATTTGGCTTAATACCGAGAAACTGGCTTTTGAACACCGTTTATTCGGAAAAAGAGACTGTGACACAACTTTTGTCACAGTCCCTCTTCTCGTTGCTAATTAATCTTCTCGTTTTTTGTCTTTTTTCTTATTCGAATTCTTTTTCTTCCAGACGGAATAACGGACTCATCGGTGTATTTTCATGGATGCGTTTGACCGCTTCACCCATTAATTCTGAACATGTCACGATCGTTAAGTTTTCTGGATGACGATTTTCTTCTGTGAAAACAGAATCAGTGATACAAATATCTTTGATTGGTGCATTGTCTAAAATGCTTTTCGCATGATCGGACAATAATCCATGTGACGCACAGGCATATACTTCTTTTGCGCCGTTTTCTTTTAATACATTTGCTGCTCGTGCAAGCGTTGCTCCGGTGTTCAAGATATCATCTACCATGATACATGTCTTTCCTTGAACATCACCAATCACATAACCACCCTCCGTTGAAGCATCATCTGCATGGTCTACGATGGCTAATGTACTGTTCAAATATTCTGAAAGACTACGTGCACGCTGAACGCCGCTGTTTTTTGGCGACACAACTACGATATCATCTCCCATCAGACCTAATTGACGGTAATAATGAGCAAACAATGGCATCGTAAATAAATTATCTACAGGAATATCAAAGAATCCTTGTACTTGAACCGTGTGCAGATCTAAAGTCAGTACTCGAGTTGCCCCTGCTTCTTCGATCAAGTTAGCAATCAATTTCGCAGTGATCGGTTCATGAGGTTTCGCCGTGCGGTCTTGTCTAGCATACCCATAGTAAGGCAATACGACATTGATCGTTTTCGCACTTGCTCGCTTCATTGCATCAATCATAATCAGCAGTTCCATGTAATAGTCATTGACAGGTGCATTCGTTGATTGAACGATGTACACGTGATCCCCACGGATACTTTCTTCAATATTGATGGAAATCTCCCCATCACTAAATTGCTTCACGACGCTTTTACCTAATTCTGTTCCAAACACTTTCGCGATTTTTTCAGCTAATGGACGATTCCCATTCAAACTAAAAATCTTCAACGTGTCATCCTGATACTTATTACTCATGTAGTCCTCCCCAAAACTTCTCTATTCTTCGATAGTTTAACATATTTTCCCAAGATTTTCTGTTAATTTCAGCAAATTCTTAAGGAAGTGAAACTGTTCCGTTACTCCAACTGGCAGGAATAACTTTATGGTAGTCCCCCCAATTGTCGTGTACTTTGTAATAACGTTCTCCTGTTTCAGTTTCAAAATAAGCATACGCCGTCACCCAATGATTGCCGTAAGTACTACCAAGTACTTTCAGGATTCCAATCATCACAGGCTTGCCTTCACGTATACGTTTTGTGGCTCGCTGCCATGAACCTAGAAGAGTTGCTCGTGCACGCTCGTGATTGCCATTCTTCTTTAAAAAACTAGAAATCCCTGTACTGACTTGAAAAGGGATCGTAGGAAGGCCTAGTGGTTGGATTTGGCTACGCAACGCCTTTGTCAATGCCATCGAGTTAGACGTGTTTTTCTTGCGGATCTCTAGGGGAAGCATCCACTCTTTACGATAGTCTTGATAGTAGGCAAGTAAAACTGCCGCCGCATAAGTCCCGCAAAGATAACCTGAAGGAGTAGCCCATTTCTTATACCTTAAAAAACGTTCTTCTGGCAATCCCACCCAACAATTTACGAGTTCTTTTCCTGACCTTTTTTCTTCGATCAAAACAGGCACCTCTTCTTTTCCGTTGATCCATTGAGAGAACTCGATTGGTGCTTCATTGAGCAGTCTCCATTGGCTACGAGAAATGCCCTCTTGATAGGTATATTCTGCTGGAGAATATTCTGTCGGATGTCCTGATTGATCGATGATCACATAACTTTGATCTTCAAAAATCAGTGCTAAAAAAAGCCGTTCGCTTTTTTTTGACTGTAGTTGCTGGGTGCTGGCTAATTTTTTGATTTTTTTATCTATTTTAAAATAGAAAGGTTTATCCACTACTTGTTTCAGTTGGGATCGCCTCCTTTTTTTCATTATAAGTGAACGATTGAAAAAAACAAATCAGTTTGATTGTCCGAATTTTCAAATTTTTTTATGTTCTATTTGTTAATTCCTTCATTTTGTAAGATAATGGGCACACGAAACAAAAAAGGAGCGATCGATGAATGAACAAAGAACGATTGAAACAAGATTTCTATGAAGCAGTCAATGAAGAATGGCAAAAAACAGCAAAAATCCCTGCAGATAAACCAGCTACAGGCGGTTTCCAAGACTTAGTTGACGGAATCGACCAACTTTTGATGGGAGAAACAGACGATCTGCTTGCCCATCCAGAAAAAGTATCTTCAGAAAAAATGAAACATTTCCTTGCTTATTATCAATTGGCAAACGATTATGACCGAAGAAATGAGTTGCATGCTCAACCACTTCAGCCTGTAATCGAGAAAGTTGAATCATTGCAGTCTTTCGACGAATTGAATGAGCAATTCCCGGAATGGTTGTTGGATACACTACCATTGCCATTTAATCTAGATGTAGATGCTGATATGAAGAATGCACAGACGAATGCCTTCTTTGCTTATCCGCCTTCTTTATTTCTTCCAGATAAGACGTATTATGCACCAGAACATCCTAACGGTGCACAACTAATGGGCGTTTTCTTTGATATGGCAGTTCAATTATTGGAGCTTGCTGGCAAAGAAAAAAGTCAGGCAGAAGCAATCACAGAACAAGCAGTGCAATTTGATAAATTGATTGCTCCTCATGTAAAAAGTGCAGAAGAAAACGCAGATTACAGCAAAATGTATAATCCGCAATCTTTTGACACATTTATTCAATACACAGATAAACTTGACTTGAAAAAACTTGTCACTAGTTTGATTGGGACAACCCCAGATAAAGTGATTGTCACTGATCCAGTGTACTTTGATCATTTGAATGACATCCTGACAGAAGCTCATTTTCCCTTATTCAAAAGCTGGATGATCATTAAAACAGTACGTTCTCTTAGTGGGTATCTATCAGAAGAATTCCGCCAAGTCAGCGGAATCTATTCTCGCGTATTGTCTGGAACAGACGAAGCAATGCCTCAGAAAAAAGCAGCTTATTACCTTGCTTCTGGTCAATTTGATCAAGTCGTTGGTGATTACTACGGGAAAAAATATTTCGGCGAAGCTGCTAAAAAAGATGTAGAGCAAATGGTGAAAAAAATGATTGCCGTTTATAAAAAACGGCTAGAAGAAAATGAGTGGCTTGGGGATGCAACAAAAGAAAAAGCCGTCATAAAATTAAATAACTTAGGTATCCAAGTCGGTTACCCCGATAAGATCCCAGCACTATTCGACCAATTCAAAACAGTGCCTGCAGATCAAGGTGGTACTTTGCTTTCAAACACTCTTGCTTTCAGCAAACTCACATTGAAAGATCGTTTCAGCAAATGGAATAAACCAGTGGATCGTTCAGAATGGGAAATGAGCGCTGATACAGTCAATGCTTATTACCATCCATTCCGGAATGTGATCGTTTTTCCGGCAGCCATCCTTCAAGCGCCATTTTACAGTCTAGAACAATCAAGCTCTGCTAATTACGGGGGAATCGGAGCTGTTATCGCTCATGAGATTTCCCATGCATTTGATAATAACGGCGCTTTGTTTGATGAATATGGCAACTTGAACAATTGGTGGACAGAAGAAGATCTTGCACAATTCCAAAACAAAGCACAAGCAATGATCGAAGAATTTGATGGTCTGCCTTTTGCTGACGGAAAAGTAAACGGAAAATTAACCGTTTCAGAAAACATTGCGGATGCAGGCGGTCTAAGCTGTGCATTGGAAGCAGCAAAAACAGAATCAGATCTTTCTATCGAAGAATTCTTTGTCAATTGGGCAACGATTTGGCGTACAAAAGCAAAAAAAGAATACCAACAACTTTTACTGCAAATCGATGTTCATGCTCCTGCTAAACTACGAGCAAATGTGCAACCCAAAAACCTTGACGAATTCTATGAAACATTTGGTGTCACGGAACAAGATGCTATGTATCTAGCGCCAGAAAAAAGAGTGCGAATCTGGTAAGGGGTTGTGAAAAAGCTGTCCTACATCAAGTAATAAGAACAGCCAAACAAAAATAGCTCCTCATATTTTTCGTTTGGTTGGGCTTATTACCGCAGATGCAAGCTTTTGAACACCGTATATCAGAGGTTGCGAAAAAGCTGTCTTGCATCAAGTAATAAGAACAGACAAATAAAAATAGCTCCTCATGTTTTACGTTTGGTTGAGATTATTACCGCAGATGCAAGCTTTTGAACACCGTATATCAGAGGTTGCGAAAAAGCTGTCCTGCATCAAGTAATAAGAACAGCCAAACAAACACAGCAAGTGGGATCTCATCTATAAAAATGATAGAAGGAAGTGGAACGAATGGACGTCTCACTTCCTTCTTTTTTTACTTTCCTCAACTAATTGTTCTACCTTATCAAAAGGATACAGTGCGTTTATTTTTTTCGCTGTTTCATGACATAAGCAGCTACACCGATTAACAAAATTCCTCCAGCTACTGCTAACAACGGGCTATTAGACTCTCCCGTTTGTGGAAGTCCTTGAGCGCCATCTTTTTCCCTTTCTTTTGCTGCCCCATCTGGATCAGAAGGTTTTTCATTTGGCGATCCATTCCCTGGATTTTCCCCTTCTGGTTCATCAGTTCCTGGTGGCACACTGACAGCTTCTCGCACTGTGATCGCTTTTTGCTGGGTAACAGGTTCTGTACGAGCAACCCATTTTTCACCATCAAATATTTCCGAACGATAAGTGACTTCTAGCGTATATTCTCCTTTTGAGGGTGCTGAAAAAATAGCGGTATGATTAGAAAATTAAGCACTTGACTGTGTTTCAACGATTTGGATCTTTTCTGGGAAATAACGCATATCTTCAAAGACAGGTGTTCCTTGATTTGGTGTGAATGTTGACACAGATACTGTAAAAGGCTTCAGTTCGATGATATTTCCTTCTGCATTCTCCGTCACACCATTTGCCTCTTGGATAATGATTGGATTATTTTGTTCGTTTGGTTTTGTCTGATTTGGTTCTTGTACGATTGCATATTCTGGATACTCCGAAGACGGTGAGGTTTCTCCGTCAAAAGTAGCACCTACAGATAGTGGAAGACCATCTACTCTTCCCTTTTCTGTTTGACGATTCTCCGGTTTGATTTGCATCAATCCATGGACATGGATGCTTCCATTCGCATAGCGCGTAACAGGCTGCTGTCCTTCTTGCGAATGTGTATTTAGAGATTCGATCCAATCTTTTGATACGGTATGTCCAAGAGTATTTTCTGATTGTTTCTCTCGTTCATTCCAATAGTAGTTCAACGAGTGATAGATTTGATCTTCGTTTTGATTCAATGGGCGGATCTGCTCTCTCATCTCAAGATTTTCTGTTCGGAAAGATAAGATACCAGAAGCATGGAAGTCTGTGTTTCCTGCCGAAGAGGTATAAAGAGCCACATTATAGGAACCATTGTTGAAGCTTGTACTACTATTGACGATAATATCTGTTCCACTATTGGAATCGATTCCTTTCGCAAGATTTTCGAAAGACAAACTATTGATCAATTCATGAGGGCCCGATAAAGAGGAACCACCCATTTTGAATCCATTGCCGTTCCCTTCTCCTTCAACTCCCGGTACCCAACCGTTTCGATAAGCAACTGAGTTTTTGATGACTACTTTCCCGATCGAACCTGTTTCATTTTTAGCAAAAAGATCCCAACCATCATCTGCATTATGATAAGCGATACAACCGTCAAATACATTCCCTTCTCCTGTTGTCAGTTTGGCCGCAAATCCATCGGCATCTTCAAATCCCGGGTCAGCATTTTCAAAAGATGTACAGTTCTTGACTAAGTTATGCGCTGGCCATGCTTCGAAAGGATCATTTGAGCTACCACTGATTTGGATTCCTGTATTTCCATTCCGATAAGCATGGATCTCTTCAATCAAATTATGGTTTCCAGAAATCTGCAATCCTTTTTGCATAGCAGCACTATTTGTAACGTCAAACCCACGTAAAACCCAGTAGTGACTAAACAGTGTCATCCCATTTCCAGTTCCTTTAAAATCAAGTACAGGTCGCTTGTTTTCTTGATTTTTCTCTGCAATCAATTGAATCGGGTTTTCTCTAGTCCCGTTAACTCCTTTTGGAATCGTTAATCCTCTTTCAAAGGAATAAGTTCCAGGAGCCAGGACGATTGTCTGCCCAGCATATGCGTATCTCAATGCTTGCGTCAGAGATAACGGATTTTGTCTGCTTCCGCTTCCTGTATCTGACCCTTCCGGTGTTACATAAACTGTCGAGTATTTAGGTTTATGGTAGTCAACTGTATGCAGGATCTCCTTTGTTTCATAACTAGCCATCTCTACGTATTCTTCTGGCGGATAGTTTTTATCTGGCGTAAAACTGAAAGTAAATTCGTTCGTTCCTTCCATCAGTTTTGTCTGATAATCAAATTCCCGATTTGCAGTGATTGCCAAGTCTTTCGCGTTCTCAAGTACCTCTCCTGTTGCTTGATTTTTGATTGTTAATAATCCGTCAGCATTTGCTCTAAAGGACATAGTATGGTCTTGGTTTCCTGAATGATTACTAGAGGTCACAGTGTAAATCGGATCAATCAAGCGAGTGGGCCTTTCTTGTCCAGGAGGATCTGTCGCAGGATCTGAGTAAGCCACTTCGATTCCTTCTACCTTGATCGTCATATTCCTTGCTGCAGCAAATCCTGCATAGATAACCGATTCATCGGAAGCATATAGCTTTTCCCAGTCATACATGATGTTAGAAGCTAGTTCTTCCCCTGTTTCAGGATCGTAATAATATGCCTCTAAACCAGTGTTCGTTTTTTTCATCTCTACATCTAGTTTAGTAATCGAATCCGTAGCCGGAAACAGATTCCCATGACCGTTTCCGAATATATTATAAGAACCTGCTTCTTTTTCTAAGAGCCCTGCTGAAGTCTCTAAAGGCGTTGTTTCCACTGAGACACTCCCAGGAGCAGGTGCGGCTTGAGGATCTTCAGATGATATCCCTGTGATTGCCCGTGTCCCCAATCCAAGTCGCATCGTATATTTACTGCCGTTCGTGTTGACTACTTCTTGTCTATCCGAGTCCCAGACATATTCGATCCGACTGCCCAGTATAGCAAATGAATTCGAATAAAATGCTTGCCCAAACAAATGATCTTTTGGCACTGTGTCTCTCACCATCAAAGCAAATCCTTCTTGAGCATTCGTATAGGTCCAAGATTCTATTTCAATCGTCGCCCGTATCCTAAAATTGGTATCTTTCGGAATGGCTTGATAATAATAGGTCATTCCATCTGATCCGCTTGACTGGAATTTCCCACCGTTATTCGTGGAAGAAAGCCGCACGCCGTCTTCTAATGGTTCAATCGCATATCTACTGGCACTTGTGCTTTCTCCGAAAACTACCCCTTTCCACTCTTCAGGAACTTCATCAGATTGCTTTTCTTCCTTTTCATTTTCTGATTCTTTTATCATAGGATCATTTCCTTCTTCCACATCCTTCTCTTCACTAGCCGTTGATTCTTCCTCCAATATTGACGTTTCTTTGCTGTTCACGTGTGCATTTTGTTCGTTCACAGTCTGTTCGTTAGCAGCAACTTCAACGACAGAAGTCAAAATCGAGGTACTAAGCATGAGGATATTCATCATTAGTGCACTGTATTTTATTCGTTTTTTTATCAAGTCCATCCCTCCTGAAACAAGTTAGAAAGCGTTTACCTAAAGTATTACCTAATTTATTTTTGCTGTCAATAAAAAACAAAATTATAATAAGTGATATTTTATAAAAAGAAAAATATAACTTTAGTTGTTAATAATAAAGGGATTTATTATAATTGAAATTATATTTTTGATAAAAAATAACAAATAAAAGAAGAGCGCAAAACAATGTAATTCGTTTTACGCTCTTCTTTTATTATTTTTTGATTTTTATTTTAAAAAAAGTTTTGTTTTTTTATAGAATCTCTGCACCTAACGCGGATTCAAAATGTCTCAATGCCCATTCGTGTCCGACAGGATCAAAACTTGCCACGGCATCTTTGAAAATATGGAGTTTGTATCCTAGATTATACGCATCAACTGCTGTATGCAACACACAAATATCTGTACACACGCCGGACAAATAAACATCTGTGATCTGACGTTCTCGCAAACGAATGTCTAGATCTGTTCCACTAAAAGCGGAATAATGCCGTTTGTCTATCCAATAAACATTTTCCTGCTGCTCATGCTCTTGGTACAAATTTTTTAAAGAGCCGTACAATTCCCGTCCACTCGTTCCTATCACATTATGCGGAGGAAATAAGCGGTTCTCTGGATGGAAAGAATCTTTTGGATCATGTGCATCAATGGCAAAAATGACAAAATCCTTTTGCTCCATAAACTTTTTTGTGTGGGCAGTCAGCTTTTTTTCAATTGCTTGACCTGCTGCACCAGTCGTCAGCTTTCCATCCTCTGCAACAAAATCATAGGTATAGTCAATCGAAATCAATGCGTTCATCTTAGTCCTCCTTATACGAGATGTTTGACAAATTCGATCACCATTTCTGCTGATCGCTTGCCTGCGTCTTCGATAAATTCGTCAAAGCTTTGTGTCGCCGAGTGATCTGCTGTGTCACTCATTGCACGTACGATCAAAAATGGGATATTGAACTGACGGGCCGTCTGTCCAACAGCGGCTCCTTCCATTTCACAAGCTAAAGCTTCAGGGAAATTCGTTAAGATTTCTTTGATTTTATCTGGAGAGTCGACAAATGTATCGCCTGTAACGATCAATCCTTCTTTTGCATTCAAATCCGTTGCTTTTGCTGCTTTAGCCATTTCACTGCGCAAATATGTGCTTGCTTCATAATATAGAGGCATTCCTGGTAATTGACCTGGTTTGTAGCCAAATCCTGTTGCATCTGCATCAAAGTAAGCTACTTTGTCTGATATAACAATGTCGCCTACTTGTAAACCTTCACCGATCCCGCCAGCTGAACCTGTATTGATCACCATGTTCACGCCGTATTGTTGGATCAACAGACTTGTGGTAATAGATGCTAAGACTTTTCCTATACCGGAACGTACGACGATCACTTCGTGGTTACCTAATGAACCTGAAATAAATAAAGCGCCTGCGCGTTCCCATGATAATGGTTCGCTTAGGTTCTCTCTCAAAATTTTTACTTCTTCTTCCATTGCGCCGATAATACCGATTTTCATCTTTTTAATTCCTTCTTTCTATATAAATGCGATTGCTAAAAAAACCACACATAACATTAGGATAACAATAATAAGAGATTTCATCAAAAAAGAGTTCCATTTGGTCGTCTTTTCTCGTTCACTGATCCTTGTTTTCGTGATTGGTTTATTCTTTTTGCTTTCTTTACGATAAAAGCTGGCAATCTTTTTTTCTTCTTGCTGATAAGCTGTTTCTGCTTTTCGCTGTTTTTTTAATGACTCGCTTGCTTGTGCTTGTTGTCGCTTGCGAAGTTCGCTTCGCGTAATAAGCGGTCCTTTGGCCATAAGCCGATCCCTCTACTTTCCTTTGGTCAATAATTCCCAGTATTGAATCGCATAAATCGTCTTTGCATCACAAATCAACTGATCTTTCATCGCTTGTTGTGCCTCTTCAAGAGTTAGATGATACAGCTCCAGTACTTCGTCTTCATCTTGAGCTAAAGGATTCTCGACCTTCTCTACTCCTTGTGCATGATAAATATGAAGGACTTCATTTGCAAAACCTGGTGAAAGATACATCGAAATAAGATGGCTCAGCGACTTCGCACGATAGCCGGTTTCTTCTTCTAATTCTCTGGCTGCAGTCATTTCAGGATTTTTTCCTTCTCCTGGATCGATTTTTCCAGCTGGGATCTCCAAGATCACTTTTTCTAAAGGCTTTCGAAACTGTTTGACAAGGAGCAGGCGGTCATGTTCATCAAAAGCAATGATCCCAACACCGCCAGGATGAAATACCAGTTCCCTCTTCGAAGTTCCTCCGTCTGGTAAACGAACTTCATCTACAGCAACATCGATAATTTTCCCGCTATAGATTTCTTTGCGACTGATTGTTTTTTCTTCAAATTGCTCATTGTTCAGCATATCTTCTCCTGCTTTCTTTGTAATCATAACTGCTTTTTTTTCATTTTTCAATTTTTCTCGAAAACTCCCTATTAGTTTACCATAGATAAACCTTAGATTTTCTCTAAATATAGAAAATCCTTCTTTAGTCCGATACTCTTTCTAGTAGTCAGTATGCTAAAATAAGAATGTAATCGAATAACGGAAAGAATTCAATACTCAATGATAAATGACTTGGAGGGCTTATTATGATAAAACGAAATTGGCCGTGGCTTCTAGCACTGGTCTTGCTGTTTCTCTTTGTCCGAAACAATGGTTTTTCTTTTGTTCTAGGACTATTATTGATAGGCGTAGTTTTAGTTTTGTGGGGGCTCTTCGGTTCGCGCAGGAAAAAGGGAAAACAAGAAGAAATTCCTGCACTGACTGACGAACTTGAAACTCACTATGAAAAAAACGGTATGACAGCGAATGAAATCTCATTTTTTCGACAAACAATGAATCAAACAAAAAATGAGATCAATCAATTGCAAATGAATATGCAGCAGACAGCCAAACTTAAAGCAATCGATCTCCGCCATGACCCAGTCAAAGCAGCAAAAGCTTTATTCAAAGAATTGGTGAAAGAACCAAACCGACTGCATGAAGCAAGTCAGTTTCTTTATACGCATCTGCCGAATCTAGTTGATTTGACAAATAAGTATAATGAGATCAATGACCATGAGATCAAAAACAAACAAACCTATGAAAAGCTAGAAGAAAGCGCGCAGATCATCGACCAACTGTCAGCTTTGATCGCACAAGATTATCAAAAATTCGTCGCTGATGACCTAGACGACATCGACGTAGAGATATCTGTTGCGAAACAAAGCTTAAAGCGTGATAATAAACATGAACCAGAACAAAAAGAGTAACTCTTTTGTTCATAAAAAAGACTCGGAACATTCAGATGATGTCTGGTTGTTTCGAGTACTTTTTCTAAAGTAGAGATATTCATGTAAGAATCGAGAACAGATTCGACAAGGAGGAATTTTTTATGGATCATAAACCGACTGAAACAAAAGATGTCACACCAGTTAACGATACACTTGAAGACTTATTGAACAACCCGTTTTCAACCCCAACAGATACGCTGACCACTTCACAACAAGCGGAGATTGATCAGCTCCAAGAGCAGCAGACAGCTGCTCGCTTAATTGACAAACTACCGGCGGAACGTCAAGAACAAGCAAAACAGCTGGCAGCAAAAATCGATGCCAATGATGCACAGTCTGTCATCAGCTATGGCTCAGCTGCTCAAGCGAAATTAAGTGAGTTCTCACAATCAATGTTGAATCACGTACAAGCTCAAGATATTGGCCCAGTCGGAGATTCGTTGACTGAACTAATGTACCGTCTCCAAGAAGCCAACCCTGACGAACTGCGTGCCGGAGAAGGAAATATCTTCCAACGTGTCTTCGGTAAGGTCAAACAATCGATTTATGAAGTGACAGCAAAATATCAAAAAATTGGTGCACAAATCGACAAGATCTCAGTGAAATTAGATAAAGAAAAAGACGGACTATTAAAAGATAATCTGATGTTAGAACAGCTTTACCAAAAAAACAAAGACTACTTTGATGCATTGAATATTTATATTGCTGCTGGAGAATTGAAAATGGAAGAACTTCAATCAACGATCATTCCAGAAGCAATGAAAAAAGCAGAAGAAACTGGTGACCAGATGGATGTCCAGATTGCCAACGATTATACACAATTCCTAGATCGTCTGGATAAACGTACACATGACCTTCGCCTAGCTAGACAGATCACGATTCAGCAAGCCCCACAAATCCGCTTGATTCAAAACACGAATCAAGCCTTAGCTGAAAAGATCCAAGCATCTATCGCTACAGCCATTCCGCTGTGGAAAAACCAAGTCGTGATCGCATTGACTTTGCTTCGTCAAAAAGATGCAGTGACCGCTCAACGCCAAGTCTCTGAAACAACAAACGACTTATTGAAGAAAAATTCAGAGATGCTGAAAATCTCAGCCATCGAAACAGCGAAAGAAAACGAACGCGGAATCGTGGATATTGAGACCCTGCAAACTACACAAAACGATTTGATCGAAACGATCCAAGAAACTTTGCGTATCCAAAAAGAAGGAAAAGAAAAACGTCGTCATGCAGAAGTAGAACTTGGACACATGGAAGAAGATCTGAAACAAAAACTTTTGGATTTAACCCAATAGACCATTTTTCGTTCGTTACTAAAACAAACGCCCATCAACAGTTTATTACACTGTTGGTGGGCGTTTTTCTTATCTTTCTTCTAACTTCTCCATTGGAGTCTATTTCTCGTTCATCTTGCTGTGTCCATAGCCATAGCCAAAATAAATGATCAGTCCAATAACCATTACGATACCGAACACGATCCAAGTCACCGTTTGCAGACGAAGCATCAAGACGATACAAGTCAAGATCGAGACGATTGGCAAGATAGGAACGAATGGCACTTTGAATTCTCCTGCTTTTGGTTTGCCAAACATTTTTCTTAACTTCAGTAAGCCTAGACTAACTAGCATCAAATAGGCAAGCGCCATGATATTCGTTAGTTCCGCTAATACATTCAATGGGAAAAATCCGGCAAAGAATATGGCTGCCACACCAGCGGCATAAGTCGCTTTTTTCGGTGTACGATGCTTTTGATCGATTTCTGTCATAAATTTAGGCAGCAAACCATCCTTGCTGACAGCAAACAACAAACGAGCGAGTGAATACATCATCGAGATCGTCACCGTCAGCAACGTCAAGATTGCCCCTACAGCGATCACTGCGCCAACTGTCCCATGTCCTACATACCTCATGGCAAAGGCCACTGGATCATTAACGCCTAGTTCAGTATAAGGAACGATTCCTGTCAAAATCAGCGTCACGATAATGTAAAGGACCGTAGCGATCAGTATCGAACCAATAATCCCTCTTGGTACGTCTTTTTGTGGATTTTTGACTTCCTCAGATGCCATTGCAACAGCATCAAATCCCAAGAAAGCAAAAAAAACAAGAGCTGCACCATCTAGCACACCGGAAAAACCAAAAGGCATGAATGGCTGCCAATTATCAGGCTTAACGAAAAATATCCCTACAATGATAAACAACGCGATGATACCAAATTTGACATATACCATGACATTATTCAAACGTAATGCTTTCTTGGCTTCAAGCGACACGATGTAAGTGACGAATATCACTACGAGCACCGCAATCAAGTCAATGTATGTACCATTTTCCGGATTGTACCCGCCAGTTAATGCTTGTGGAAGTTCGGCCCCTAAGCTTTTCAAGAAACCTTGCATATAGCCAGACCAGCCGGAAGCCACAGAAGAAACTGCTAGCAAAAATTCCCCGATCAACAACCACCCTGTCAACCAGGCAGCAAATTCACCAAAGACAACATACAGATAGGCATATGGCCCACCGATCACTGGCACTCGCGAAGCAAACTCTGCGAAACTCAGTCCAGACAAAATGACAACGATTGCAGCTAAAACAAATGAAAGTGACAGTGCTGGACCAGCATTTTGATTGGCCGCAACCCCTGTCACCACAAATATTCCCGTACCGATGATCGCGCCAATTCCAAGCATGATCAAATCAGACGTTTTTAGTTCTTTTTTCATCTCACTCGTATGATTGAGATTGATCTCTTTCTTACGAAACAAATCCATTGAAGTTCCTCCCCATTTTAGGTTGGAAAACAGTGATTAAACTGTTTTCATGTACCCTAAAAGGATACCACCTAAAATGACTAAAAGGCAACCAACAATAACATAAATGAGCTCTTTTTTCGTTTTTCTTTCGCCAAGGATGAAAATCCCACCTAAAGTAGAAATAATGATCCCCATTTGTGAAAGTGAGAATCCAACAGCTAAACCAAGGGATTTGACTGTAAGAAGCATACAGATATTACCTAAGCCCCATAATAATCCACAGATCATGTTTTTCCATACAAATTGATCTACTTTAACTTTACGGAAGGCAAAGAAGCTTGCGCCTAAGATCATTCCGATACTTTGAGGTAAGATAATTGACATCGCATCCAAATTCGCCCAGTTGACAATGATCGTATATACGCCATAACCAATCGTAGAGAAGATCAATGCTCTAAAGCCCTTACCAAAATCAAGCATTTTATTATCTGTATCTATTTTTCCTTCGTCATCTTGTCGTGCCGTCAAATACGCACCGCTTACAAGAAGAGCTAAAGCAATAATACCGTATACATAATCTTTCGTTTGTGTCCATTCTTGGAAGAAGACGGCTCCCGCAATCGTATTCAAAATTAATTGAAAACCAGTAGACAATGGTAACCCTACAGAAACACCCATGTACTTCATTCCATGGAATTGTCCATTTTGTCCAACACTCCAAGCTAAGCCAGATAAAAATCCGATCAAGAAAATCCAAGGGGTGATTACAGGACTAACAACGAAAAAGACAACTAAAGAAAACAGAAATGCACCAATCGTCATTCCTAGTGTTTGTTGATTGGCATCGCCACCAATTTTACCACTTACTAAACCAATACTACCCCATGCCAACATAGGGACTAATGCTATTAAAATTTCCATAACCAATCTCCTTTTATTTCACATGATAAGAAACTTATCAGCGAAAACGTTAACAACACAAGCGTTTTTTTTCGTTTCTAACGATTTTCTAACGTTTTTCATTATAAAAATTTAAGATTGGGAAAAATAAAGTCATTGTCGTCCCTTTTCCTTCAGTTGATTCAGCCGTCAATTGGATACCTAATTTTTCTGCCAGATTTTTTGCCAAATACAGGCCTAATCCTGTTGAATGCGTTTTACTAAGTCGTCCATTTCTTCCAGTAAATCCCTTATCAAAGATTCGTTTCAAATCTTCCTCCGGGATACCGATTCCTGAATCTTTAACAGAAAGGCTGACTCCTTGCGCTTCCTTTTTTATGCTCACCATGATATTTCCGTGATCCGGCGTATATTTGATGGCATTGCTAAGCAGTTGGTTGAAGATAAAAGCGACCCATTTAGCATCAGTCAAAACAGTATGATCCTCACCAATGATTTCGTAGCGAAGATTTTTTTGGATAAAATAATTGGCCTGACTGCGTATCACAGGCTGGATGATTCCTTTCAATCCATACTCTTGGATGAGATAGTCCCGCGAGAAACTGTCGAGTCTTGCATAATACAAGACTTGCTCTACGTATTCGTCGATTTTTGATAATTCATTTTCGAGTAAGGTATACTTTTGATCGTCAATATCGAACTCGATCGAACGAACCAGTAACTTGGAAGCGGAAAGTGGTACTTTGATCTCATGGACCCATGAGTCAATATAATCTTTTTGGTCTTGTTGATTGCTGATTGCTGATTGCATCACTTCTTGATGTTCGCGAATCAGCTGATTGATATATTCTTCCACCAGTTTTTCTTCTTCTGTCCGCCCGCCACTCAAATAATTTTGCAAAGGAGATGTTTTTTGTATGTCAGCTAACTTCCCCCACCATCTTCTTTTGCTCAAGTAGCCACCTAGCAGATAAAAAATCAGAAAGACGCCCTCAATCAAAGCTAAATAAGCAATCGTGCTCAAATCCACTTTGATATTTGGGGCTAGCCACATCACAAAGATCGTTAAGGCAATAAAAAACAGCCATCCCAAGATTAATGTCCACTGATCTTTCAAATATTTAAAGAAATTCATCTTAACCGATCATCCTTTCAGGGAACGATATATCCCTGTCCTACTTTTGTTTCGATATAGCCTTGGATACCTGCCTGTTCGATTTTTCGGCGTAACCGATTGATGTTCACTGTCAATGTATTGTCATCTACAAACCGCTCGTCATCCCAAAGTGCTCGCAGCAATTTTTCACGGCTTAAGATCTTTCCGTTGTGTTTCATCAAAATAAATAGCAGGCGGTATTCATTTTTGCTCAAATCAATGATCTCTCCATTGATCTCCATACTTCCGTTGTCGACATTCAACGTAATACCATTATGGCTCATCATTTCACTGGATAATTCTGTGTAATTATAAGAACGGCGAAGCAACGCATTGATTTTGGCAATCAGTACATCGATTTGGAAAGGCTTTGTCACAAAATCATCTGCTCCCATGTTCATGGCCATGATCATGTCCATATTCGTATTCCTGCTGGAGATAAAAATGATCGGTACTTTCGATACTTCACGTATTTTTTGACACCAATAATACCCATCCAAAACAGGAAGATTGATGTCTAGCAATACAAGCTGTGGTTCTTCTCTTTCAAAGTCTGAAAATACTTGGTTGAAGTCGGTCGTTCCAAAGGTTTCGAATTGCCATTTCTCAAGTTCTTCCATAATCAATTGTCGAATGATTTCTTCATCCTCGACTACCATGATTTTTGCCATAAAAAATCCCTCCATCTTTCTTCTTGCTTCTACAATATCAAAGAAGCCTTTGTGAAACAAGTTGGCTTACCTGTAAAATGTCATTTTAGAAAACGTTAAAAAAAACTGAAAATAGGCGATTTAATCGCTTTTGTCTCTTCCAAGCAGCTGAAATTTATTATGTTATTCTTAATAATTGGTCTATCATCCGTTATTTTTCTTTGGTTGTTTTTGTCTTTTAAATTTTCGATAACCCCAATAACCGAAAAGAGTTAGTATTAACAATACCCCTAGTAAGAGCGCAAGTAATCGATAAAGATGGTATCTTTTTGTCTTTTCCATCTTCGAAGAGGCTTCTTCTGTAAAAGGGACTCGCTTTCCTGTCACCAGTAACCTGTGGGTGTTCACAGTATAAGGTGTGCAAGTAATAAGTGTGACCAGATCCTGTTTTTCTCTGATTGCTAATGTATCTGTTTTTGTTGGAAGGACAACGATTTTCTCAACGACTTCATAAGCGAGCATACGACCATATACTTCAAGATAGAAACGGTCATTTTTCTCCATTTTTTCAAGATCTGTAAACAATTTTTTCTCAGCAACACCGCTATGGGCGGTAATGACGGAATGTGTACTTTCTCCTCCAATTGGAAAAGAGGTACCTTGTAGAACTGTCGCTCCTCTATCTAATAAAAGATCATTTGTTTCATCGAATAAAGGCAAGCTAACATTGATTTTCGGAATATAGATTGCTCCGATCATATGTTGTTCGTAGTATTCTTTTCCTGGATTTCGGACATCTCTAACCGCTTGTTCAAAAGGATCTTTGACTTGACCCATTCCTGGGATGGCTGCCGTACGAGCAAGCGCCTGATTTTTCTTTTCTTGTACCGCTAATCGTTGCTCATTTTTTTCTTCTTTCTCTCGTGCAAGCTGTTTTTGATAATTCTCGATCCTTCTTTGGTCCAAATAATTGCTGAGAGCATCAGCTAAAAATGGATATGTAAAAACTGCAGCTCCTGTAAAAAACATCACTGCCATGAATAATTGTAATAATATACTGATTTTTGTTTGAGGTCTTTTCTCTGTTTTCTTTTTCATTTTCTTCACCTTCTTATTTAAAAAAACCGCAGCAACCTTTATAAAAACCGATTGCTGCAGCTTATTTTTGTTGCTTATACTTCAGACTTCATTTTAGATTTACGGTACCAGCTGTAGGCCCCAATCATCAAACTTAGACCGATCAGCAAGAATGCTAAGATCCCGTTTCCTCCAGTAGAAGGAAGAAATCCTTGTCTTACGTTTGGTACGCGTGCTGCTCCTGGATACTCATAGCCCACAATCACAAGTTCATCATCATAGCTACCAAGTTCTACATTGAATTCTGTGAAAGCTGCTTCACCTGTTGGTAAAACATATCCTTCTGGTGCTACTGTTTCTTTCATGAAATATGTTCCGTAATCTAATCCAACAACTTCGAAGTATCCTTGGTCATTTGAGACAAATTCTGTTGCCTCTACACTATTATCACTTATCCAATCGATTGTGATTTCTTCTGCATCAGCACCTGACTCATAAATAGGTAATCGTACGCCATCTTTATAGAAAACAGCATAAGCAGTTTTCTCTTCGTTCCACAATTCAAATCTTGCACCGTCTAGTAAAGCATTACTTGAAGCATCAAACTTTTCAAATCTTCTCCCGCCAGTCGTTACTTCTTCTGATGGTACGCGACGTTCGTTGTAGTCATACTCGTCACCTCTACCGATTTCGATCAACGCTGTATTGTTATGGAATTCGTCTGCATTGATGACTGCATTGACTTGTAAGTCATAGGTAACAGTTAATTCCCCACCGCGATGATTCCCTAATTTTTCAAGCGTTGCTCTGTTCGGTATACCTCCTGTTTCAAGAATGATCTCCACGACAAAACCGTTACTCGCTTTTGTTACTGTATAATCAGTATCTTTTATCAGTGTTGTATCTCCTGCTTGTACAAGGATATCCTGATCAAAATAACTCAAACCTTCTGTTGGCGTATCTGTGATCATGAAATGCGTGATGACTGTTCTATTGTCCTCATTGATTTCATCAATAAAGTAAGGAATCGGTGCAGTTATTGTATAAGAAACTGTTTTTCCTTTTTCCAAGTCAACATATCGGATCGTTTCTTCACCATTTTCATTGCGAATCGTCACTGTTCTAACGTCCGCTTCATCTACATTCATTTCTTTGGAAGAATCTTGGATTTCATTTTTAGGATACAAGTGTACATCGGTGTTGTACGTATCTTTCCAAGAGGTTCCATCCCATACACCGCCAATAATATCTGGCATCATAACTGGCATCATGACAACCATTGGAGACGCGATTCTTGAAATATGAGCTGGTGAATATGTTTCTAAGAAGAGATAGACTTTATCTCTTAATTCTCCCGTTGTTTCAGTTACCTGTACCTTTTCAAAAGCAGCTTCACCATTTTCGCCAGTCGTCTGCTTATCCATACTTTCGATACCATAAGATACAAACCATGCTGCTGTGTGATCTGATTGGATCAAAGCAATCGCAGCGGCAGGTTCTAACCCATCATCATCTATGTCAGTTGTTCTAGGGTCATCTTTCAGCAAATTATAATAGACATCTGTAACATCAAACATTTCAAAATCGACGCCTGGAAGATTTTCATTGCCAAAATCATCTGATATCAACCCGCTGTTCGGTCGTTCTTCAGGCACAGTCGTGAATGCTTTTTTGTGTAATGTGATTGTCACTTCACTTGGTTTTTCCGTGACTTCTTCAGCGTGAACTAATTTTCCATTTCCAAAACTTCCTAAACCTACAGCTGCGAGCAACAGCGCACTCATCCCCATGGTCATCATTTTTTTATTCATTTTTTTCTCCCCGTTCTTTTTTTATTAATAAAACAGCACCTAACAACAAAAGGATTCCTAACAAAGAAATCAATGTTCTTGCTTCATTGGTTTGTGGAAATACGGACCCTTTCACAGGTTGATTTGGATTGCTTGGTCCACTTGGTTCTTTCGGTTTGTCCGTTGTTTCTTTTATGGTCTCGTTATACACGCGTGGTGTTGCTGATTCATAGGCAGAGGCTGGAACTTTTCCGGATTCCAATTCAGCCATCTTCTGCCCATTGACCATTACATATTGCGGCTGTCCTTCTGCATCCACCCAAGATTCAGGGACAATGACCTCGATTTGCTTACTTGCTTCGTCCATTTCGTACCCTTCTACACTTTTCAATTCCTCAAAATAATAGGTACCAGAGGGCAAGAATCGTTGACCTGTCGTGACTAGACCGTCTTTATCTGAAATGAATTTGCTTACATTTTTATCATTCAAAGGATCGTTGTTTGCTGGTTTGATCCATTGATTTTTCAAGTCATTCGCAGGAGCCATGTCTAAATAATATTTTTCGCCTTCTATTATCTGATACAGAGCAAAAACAGCACCTTCTAAGGGGCGTCCTTTTTCAGTTGTTCCTCTTTGTCGTCCATACTTGAAAAAGTATGGATCTCTTAAATAACCGACATTTTTAGGATAGATATGGATTTCTTGCAGTTCCTCGGTTGGTTCTGTTGGATGATAGATTGGCAAAACAGCAGCAATCGGGATCGCTGTTTGATCGATATCCACATTCAACCCGATTTCCGGATCAATTGATTCTTCAAAAATCAAATAAACTGCATCTCGATCTTGGTTTTTCTTAGGTACTTGGATGCGTGCAATCCCATCTCCTAATCCACCAACCGTATCTTTTCCAGTCGTTACCGATTCCCCAACCTGAGCAAGTCTTTCTTCTGTGATTAACTGACGGATATTGTTTCTGCTCGTTTCAGCGATTTGCTGGACGAATTCTCTAGAGGTCATGTTCTCAGCAGCTTTTTTGTCATGATAATAATCGGTCATATCGTAAACGGCGAATGTCGCTCCATTTAGCGGAACTGTCTGCGAAATGATATCTGCTGTTTTTCCCGCTTCCTCAGAGATAGCCAGACCGTCATTTTCATGGAATTCAAATTGGTCGTTATAATCGATATCTCGAATCATCCGTTTATGCAATACGAATTCCACAACGTCTTCCCCTAATTCTTCTGCCGACATCGTTTGAGGAAGAAGGACTGCTACAAATGGCAGTAAAACAAGTAATTGAAGCATCAAACACAACAGCTTTTTCATTACCTTGCCCCCTCCTTTTTAGATTGTCTGACATACAAACCATAGGCTGCACCGGCAAGTGCCACGAAGAATGCAGCAATCAGGATATAGAATAATCGTCCAGATCCCCCTGTAGCAGGCAATGGATTTTCAGGATCATTCCCGACACTAAGCTGTAGCCTGATTCGGTTCGTATCCAAAAGTTCATACTCTAATTCTTGCTGCAGATCAGGAGTCTCTGCTTCTTCGTTTGGATAATAAGAAATCTCAACTTTTAGTGTCCCGGCTTCTTTTCCTGGAACGACCCGATCATTTTCCACTTCTGGTTCTTCTCGATAACTAATTTCTAAAATAAAGTAGCCTGGATGTTTCCTGTAGCCGTCCGGCGACTTCACTTCCTTGATCCGATAGAATCCTTCCGTCAAATCCAAAGCATTGAATAGGGAAGAATCGTTTGGATCTGGTGCCAAGCCTCCGTCGATGAGTTCATAGTCTCCTGCACTATTTTGTTTCTCAATTGAAAATTCTGCGCCTTCAAGACGTCGACTACTCATACTGTCAACTTTCAAAAGTTCCAGATCGATTGGTGCTAGTTCATCTTCTAAGGTTACTTGTAATACACCATCGATGATGTCATAACCCTCCGGTAACGGATCAGTTTCGTCTTCGATGACTGTCTCTCCAATGACAAATTTCCCTTCTTCATTCAGTGCAAACTGGAATACTTGATCAGACAATTGATACCCATTTGGTGCAACAGATTCCGAAACTTCATATTCACCGATAGACAAACGGAGTGGTTGACTGTATTCTAAATCGACGTACTTCTCTACACCGATCGTATAAAGATAGAAGTAACCGATTCCAGACAAACGTTTCGTTTCTTCTGGTTCTAATGGGTTGCCTGTGTATGCTCGATACAGCGGGAAGGAAGAATCTCCTATTTTCCTAATGTCAAAACCTGCACCATCTAAAGGATTACCTTCATGATCTAATTTTCTAACCCGGATCTCCCGGTAATCAAACGTATTGTAAGCAGTGAATGCCACCCATAATCGGCCCTCTTCGTCTGTTGAATGGGTAAGATATTGCCAATTTGCTTCACCTGTTCGTCTAAGCTGGATGATGCCTGTTTCATTGTCGTAA
Organism: Enterococcus sp. E5-162; assembly: GCF_035725965.1. Classification (NCBI taxonomy): domain Bacteria; kingdom Bacillati; phylum Bacillota; class Bacilli; order Lactobacillales; family Enterococcaceae; genus Enterococcus; species Enterococcus sp. E5-162. The sequence goes on from NZ_JAPRFV010000008.1 coordinate 80,686, forward strand.
AGTCGCAAGATCCATGTGTCGTTTTCGCTAGGTTCTTTGAAACCTTCTGGGCTTTGACTTTCAACGATTTTGTATTCTGCATAGTTGGCATTTTCTTCACTGTCCGTATGAATAAATGAATCTGGTTCTCCAATAGGATGAATGACTTTCTCACCCTCCACGAGCAAATATTCTCCATTTTCATTTACTGAATAGAACGTGAGCATTCCTTTCTCTTCGTCTGCTTCATTTGCACCAGAGATTCCTTTAGCTACCGGTGTTCCAATTTCAAGTCCGCTTCCATCGGTTTGATAAAGTTCAAACTCTGCCCCATTGATTGGCGTAGTGCTTCCTTCAATGAATTTATTGATGTTCATGTGGACTGGCTTGAATTCATTCCGCATTTCCAGTTTGACATACAAGTCTTCATAATCCGTTTCGTCCTCATTGACATTTTGAACAATTGAAAGTTTGTGGTATTCGCCTTCATAATAAGAATCAGGATCGCTACCTTCTTCTCCACCAACTCTTACTCCTGAAGTATTTGCTGCTACCAACTCATAGTGACCAAGCGCTGTATCTCCGCTGGAACTATATTTTTTGATTTGGAATTGATACGTCTCATCCACTAACTGATAACGTGGCGGTCCAGCGATCTCTCTGATCCAGAAAATATCACTGACAGCACCTGTTTCATCCCCCAGCACAGGGATCTTCGTTTCAAAGATTGCGAGTCCATCGTTGGTAGTTGTTCTCGTTTCAATCGGTTCCACATCCCCGCTATCCGGGTCCTGATCATATAGAGCAAATTCGACTCCTGCTAAAGGTTCCCCATTTTGCCCTGTTTTGCTAACTTGCAAATTACGGTCTTTGTGTTCATAACGAATAGAGGACGTTGGGAAATACATTCGACCAGATGTGATATCGTTATCATAATCTTCCAGATTTTGGATATATGCCTGATTATTTACAGCATAGAAATTCCCGTCTTGTGCTCCTGCATCCAGTTTTACTTGATACTTGATCCTGACCATTTCCCCTTCACCTAAAGAAATCGGAGAAAATTTATAGGCTTGATTTTCTCGTCCGACATACGTTGTCGGTGTCGCCACTACTTCTGGCGGTGCTTGCCCATAACGTGTGACATCCCATATTTCTGGTTCTTGGTACTTCATGCCATTTTCTCCTGGATCTAGATGGTAAAACTGAATATCCGCCGATCTGCCAGCTCCAAACGGTGAAACATTAAATCCAGTTTCATCATAAAGTGTGGCTTGTTGGATCGTTTTCTTGAAAGTAGAGGAGATGTCCTCCAAGGCTGTAATGATGTCATTCTTGTTGTTCGCATCGTAATAACGCGGTGTTGTGCCATCATCGTTTAAATCAGCAATGTTTTTTAATACATTTCGTCCAATTGCATCGAGCCGCTGTCTGCCGGCAACACTTCCGTCAATGCCTAACCCAATGGAGAAAATACTTGGTGGGTTCTCTTGGTACTTGTTTTTCAGCCAATGATGATATGCAACAGTATTGATGGCAGATGATTTTTCTTGGGTATCCGGTTCTCCTGTAGTACCATTGCTAGCAGCACCAGTACCAACCCAGTGAAACGCTTTATCATCACCTTCTTTTACTTCTCCGTAACGATAATTATAATCCCACGTATCTTCTGGACGATTAAATTCTGAAGGATAGACAACAGGATAACTAAAACCTGCCCCTGATGTATTTCCAGAATATGTTTCAAAGTTTTTAAATAAATCGCCTGTATCTCGAGCGATCATATTATTCATAACTGCCCAGTTGGTAAAATCTGGTCTGTTACTTCTTTCAATTGGAGCATAACTGAAGGTGGGTGTTCCGTCTCCTACGACGATCAGGATCTTTTCGGGATTTCTATTTTCTCCGCCATTATCCGCGTACAATGTTTCATAGCCATTTTTAAGTCCTAGTGTAAGCGGCGTTCCTCCGATGGGTGTACGATTTAGTGCTGTATTCTCACTTCCCGTTAAACGATTGATGTCATTTGTCAACGGAAAGATGTCCGAACTGATTTGTTCCTGGTTATTGATGACTGTACTATTATGATAAAAATTCACCATACCGATCCGAATATCCATATTTGGGTCGGATAGCAGATTTTCACTAATTTCATTTACTGCTTCTATCAGTGCCGCATTTTTACTCTGGCCTCCGCCTTCTAGTGTCCCCTCATTCATACTGGCTGATTTATCTAGAACAAAAACGATATCGATCGGGCTGATTTCTTGTTTCTCACTTCCGATCACATCTAGATAAACGTTATAAAGTGTCGTTGCATCTTCAGGATGTAGATCAGATGTTGGGTTGTTTGATAGAACAGGTTCTACCCATTTTTTGATATACGCTCCGTTATAATCCAAGTAACTGTTTTCAAAATTCCGTTCATCTCCCCAAAGCTGAACGGTTTGAGCCGGAACATTTACATCTTCTTCACCTGCAGTTGATCCATTATCAGCCGCATAGTCATAATTTCGCCAGTTCGCTCCCCCGATTGTGTAATCACTATCATCGATCAAGTTCTCTCCATCATATGGTGAGCCTTTTTCTCCCTGATAGCGTTCATTGCTTTGTGACCAATTTCCTAATACTTTTGTATAGTCATTCGTTGTAAATCGTGGATAGCGGTGCTGATCGTTTTCAGCTATTCCGCTAGGATAGATATATTCATATGGATCTTGCGTAGCTGTTGGTCCAAGACGTTCTAAAATACCGTTGAATAACCGGCGTTGAATGCGTTGGAGTGCTTGACCGCTGGGCACGATTGGTGTGTCCAGCTCTTCCGTTTCATTTTCTTCGCTACGTTGATTTTCAGCGGAATCCTCTGTATCTGTTTCATTTTCTTGTAATTCTTGATTAGCTATTCTTTCATCGACCACCACTTGAAGAGGTAGTTCCCCTTCATTCACATCTGGAATCTTTTCTGTTTCAAAAACCAATGTGCCGGTCTCAGCTTCTTTTGAATAAAATTTTCCGACATACCATTCTTGACCATCGATTGTCTCGACTTTTAAGTCTTCTCCATCTTCATCGTAAGAGGAGAGACCTGTTCCCCGAACGTTTTTTACGGTACCAATACCGGTAGCAGCTGTATCGATTGCTAAACGTATTCTACCTTCGTTCGCACTCTCTTTCTTTTCAAAAGCCAGATGCCATTCAAACGTTTCTTCTTTTTCGATATACCTCCCTTCGATTTTTGCATAATCCTCATCTAGAAATACCTCATCCTCCTTCACTTCTGTTGACTCAGCAGCTACATCCAATGCTGTCATATGATAGACAGACTGGAAATACGGTCCAAATAGCAGACTGACAGCTGCTAACTGCAAAAGCTTCAATTTTATCCCTTTCACATTCTTATACTCCTTTCTAAAACATGTGTCTTCTTTCACAACAAACACCAAAAACAACGTCTATCTAATTATAATTTAATTTAATTTTAACTTTAAATCAAATAATATCCATTTTAGTTAAAAAACACCAATTATACAACATTTATTATTAAAATTAGATTATAAAGTTTTATAACGTTCTCATTTAACAGAACTTAAGTTATTAAGACAGGTAAATAATCCTCGACTGTTTCCCTGAAAAACAAAAAAATAAAGCACAAATGCGTATTTACGCACTCATGCTTTATTCATGCAATTGATTCAGATAACGGCAGCACACAAGATGCCGATAACACTTCCTAAAATAGCTCCTCCTAAAACATCAGTAGGATAATGTAAAAGTAAAAAAATTCTTGAATAAGCGATCAAACAAGCAAATAGAAAAGCTAATATTCCTGCAATACGACTTAACTCGAACAACGCTGCTACAGATAAAAAAGCAAGTGCCGTATGCCCTGAAGGAAAAGAAGAAGTCTTCGGTTTACTTGTGTAAAGGATAAGCCGACGATTTTTTTCATAGGGTCGTTTCCGCCTTGTCGTTTTTTTAATGAGAAGTAGACCAACAAAAAAATAGATTAGACTGCCTATAAGAATAGCTAGACCATATTCTCTTGTATCAGGTACCAAAACTAAAACCGTAGCAAGGAGCAGCCAAATAAAACCGCCATTAGAGATATTACTGATAAATTTCAAGAAATTGATTTTCCGATTGTCCGTTTCTCGTTGCTTAGCGAACTTATTGATAATACGATCATCGATTTTAGCAATCAAACGCAGCATGTTATTCCTCCTTTTTAAGACCCTTTTCTTGCGTACGATGGATAAAAAGCAGGACTTGAAAATAAAACAAGAAGCTAAAACCTAATAAAGCAAGGTAGATTGGTCCTGCAAACCATAATACAATCAGAAGTATCGACGTGCCTGCTAAATAAAAAAGTGCACTTTTAAAATCATTAAAAAACAAGAAAAATGCTGCAATCCAAGAGACTTCTTTTTGATTTTCCAGTTGAAGCAAGATTTTGTAACTAAAAAGAACCGCACTTAATAGAAGCAAAAACAACGTAGTATACATCAATGTATAGCCAATTCTCCCACCCCAATAATGGAAAATCCGATAATCGATGAATAAAAGAAAAAAATAACTACTTGCTAAACTATCTTGCTTTCCATAAAGAGAAATATTCTCACGGAACTTCTTCCAGTATAATGAACTGAGCTTTTTCTCTTTATTTTTTTTGTAATAATAAATCATATACAGAACTGTTCGACTTGCAGATCCCAATGTGAAAACAGGCAAGACGCACAGGAACCACAGTAGCTGTAACTGGATAAGACGTGGTATCCATTCAATGATTTCTAAGAAATAATCATTGGCTCTTTTACCAATCGACCGATTCATCATCCTTTTGATCCTCCTGTCAAATCCATTCCTTCAATGAAATAACGTTGTGCAAAAAAGAACAGCAAGATCGTCGGGATCAAGACAAGTGTTGCTCCTGCCATCAGATAATTCCATTGTGTCGTCGCTTGGTTCTGAAAAACTTGCAAGCCAATCTGCAACGTGTATTTTTCTTGATCTTGGATATATAAAAGAGGACCTAAGAAATCATTCCAAGCCGCATTGAAGGAATTGATTGCAATCGTGATCAAAGCAGGTTTCGTCAATGGAAGCATCAAATGACTCCAAATATACAAATGATTCGCTCCGTCGATTTCAGCAGCTTCGATCAATTCATTATTGATCGATAAGTAAAATTGACGCATCAGAAATATATTGAACGCATTGCCGAAGAACGATGGAACGATCAGGGGCAAATAAGTACCTACCCAGCCGATCTTGGAGAATAATACATATTGAGGAATCATCGTTACAAACCCTGGGATCATCATCGTAGAAAGAACCAAAGCAAACATCAGCTTTTTCCCAGGAAAATCAAGCTTCGCAAATCCATAAGCAATAAAAGAATTCGAAAGGACATTACCAATCACTACTAGCACAGTGATGAATAATGTATTTCTTGCATAGCGCCAAAAAGGAAATGCGGCAATCGTATCCAGATAGTTTTCCCATACGATTTTTTCTGGGAAAAAGGTCGGAGGATAACGAACGATTTCTTCCATTGGTTTCAATGAAGTAAATACCATCCAAAGCAATGGAATGAGCAAAATAATTCCTATTACCGTCATAAGCACATAGCTTAGCATTTTTTTTGATTGCCGATTCACACTGGTCTTTTTAAAATAATCCATCATTTGCCGTCACCTCCAGAATAATAGACCCATTTAGGTGCAAGCTTCAAATTGACAAAAGTCAGAACCAAAACGATCAGAAATAGGATCATCGACATAGCCATCGCATACCCCATATCAAAAGCGACGAACGCCTTGTTCCACATATGCAGATTATAAAAAAGCAAGGAATTTGCAGGCCCACCTGTTCCATTTTTCGTCATGACATAAGCTTCTTGAAAAATTTGGAAAGAACCGATCGTAGAGGTGATCACATCGTAAAAAATAATAGGAGTGATTAATGGCAAAGTAATACTTTTGAACTTTCCCCAAACGCCTGCTCCATCGATTTCTGCTGATTCATATAAAGATCTAGGAACATTTTGTAATGTAGCTAAGTAAAGTAGCATTGCTCCTCCAGAGCTCCATATTTTCATCAAAATCAACGCTGGTTTCGTCCATTGTGGATCAAACAACCAAGCTGGTCCAGGGATGTGGAACCAGCCCAGAAATGTGTTGATCAATCCTGCAGATGGAGAAAGCAGCTGCATCCATAAGATGTAGACTGCTACTCCTGATAAGACTGCCGGTAAATAGAAAACTGTACGGAATACACTGATTCCTTTGATTTTTTGATTGAGTACTGTGGCTAAAAACACACTGAAAATCGTCGTCAGCGGTACATTGAAGATGACGAAATAAACGGTGTTGTATAACGATTTCCAAAATAAATCGTCATGAACGAACATTCTTTTGAAATTTGCTAGACCAATGAAATTCATCTTGGATGTCAAATTATAATCGGTGAAACTACCAATAACTGAAAAAAGCATAGGCCCTAGCATAAAGATTAAAAAACCGATAATAAAAGGCGAGATAAATAAATAGGCCCATCTTGCTTCTTTTTTCTTTCGGATAGATAAACGCTTCAAATTTTCTTGCCTCCTCTTTACCTAGACAGTCAAAAACGGATTATTGATTTTGCTTGACTAAGTTCTCTACTGCTTTTTGTGCATCTGCCAATCCTTCTTTTGCTGATTTTGTTCCTAAAAGAATCTGGTCGATCTGTTCATTCACTAATGTCGTATAATCCGGTGCATCTAAAGGAACTGGTGTGATCACCGTATTTTTAAAGTTTTCGTCCGCCATTTGATAGATCATTTTCCCTTTGTCCGTTAGGTTGTCATTATTCACTAAATTCTCGTTGGCTGTCTTGCTTGCCATGATGTCAAAACTTTTTTCGCCGAATTTTTCTTGTACTTCTGGAGAAGAAAGATATTTGATGAATTCATAAGAGGCTTCAGGATCTTTTGCTCCGTATGGTACTTCCAAGACGAATCCGCCACCCCATGACCAATGACCTGAACCTTCCTCTTTTTCTGGAAGCTGCATCACGCCAAAATCAAAATCATCCGGTGCGTTTTCCATCAAGCTAGAGTAATAATTGATGTTTTGGGCGCGCATGGCTACTAATCCAGAAATAAATGGATCAGACACACCAGAACCAAATTCTGCTTCTAATTTGTTGATTGTATTTTTTCCATAATAATCCTGCCAGTCTTGAATCCATTCCAAGGCTTCCACTTTGTTTTTAGTATCAATCTTGACTTTTTCGTCCTTATCAAACCAACTAGTCCCGTTGTCTGCGTTTAGCGCCCATACATCCGCGCCTAAATTCCATAATGGATAAAAACCGATATGCGTAAACTCTTTTCCTTCTTTTTTATCTAGTTTACGTGCTGTTTCTTCTAATTCATCCCAAGTTGTCGGTAGATCTTGTTCGCTGATTCCAGCTTCTTTAAATAACTTTTTATTATAAAAAATGACTTGTGTATCTGTATTGAATGGGATGGCATAAGGATCACCTTTATATTCTACTGTATCCCAAAGCTGCGGATAAAAATCCTTAGAAGTGTCTTTATCTACATACTCAGAGAGATTGGTTGCTTGCTGTGCTTCTGCTCTTTGCGCAACGGAATTTATGTCCTGTACAATAACATCAGGTGCATTTCCAGCCGTTATTGCAGATAAAGATTTGGTCCAAATATCCCCCCATGGCTGATACTTATAATTTACATGGATCTCGTCTTGTGATTGGTTGAAATCCTCAATGATTTCTTCGATGGCTTCTTTTCGTGCGCCCGACCCCCAAAAGGACCAGAAATCAATATTTTTTCTTCCATCACTTGTTTTTTCAGAAGAATTTGCTGCACTTGAGCTGGCATCGCTTGTATTACTTGATCCGCATCCTCCTAATAAAAACAATGCTGAACTTGCCAACAATCCTGTAAACAATATTTTTTTCATATTTTACCTCCAAATTTTAATGTAACCGATATTGGTTTTAATATAACGATATCATTTTGTTCTGAAAATAACAATTTATAAGGTATGATCATCGAAAAATTATTAATGATACCAACACTTTATATAATTCGCGAGCGTTTTCTTTGAATTTTTTAATTTTTCATAGCAGAATGAGAATGTATTAAAAAAAGATTAGGAGGAATTTTGATGTTTAGACACCAGAAAGAATTGCAGTTTGAGGCAAAACCAGATCGTCCGAATCCATTAATCGCGAAATATCTGCAGGAGCTGATCGGCGGCCAATATGGCGAGATGAGTGTAGCTATGCAGTACCTGTTCCAAGGTTGGAGCTGCCGAGGAGAAGAAAAATATAAAGATATGCTGATGGACATTGCAACAGAAGAAATCGGCCACGTGGAAATGTTGGCGACAATGGTTGCTCGTTTATTAGAGGGTGCGCCTGTTGAAGATCAAGAAGCAGCAATGCAAAAAGATCCAACAATTGGTGCCATTATCTCTGGAATGAATCCACAGCACGCGATCGTAGCTGGCTTAGGACCTCGTCCTGCTGACAGCGTGGGCAATCCATGGAGCGGTGCCTATATCATTGCGAGTGGCAACTTGTTAGCAGATTTTAGAGCTAATTTAAATGCCGAATCACAAGGAAGACTTCAAGTAGCACGTATTTACGAAATGATTGATGATCGTGGCGTAAAAGATATGCTGTCTGTTCTCCTTGCAAGAGATAGTTATCATCAAAATCTATGGGAATGTGCAGTGAAAGAATTAGAAGAAAAAGAAGGTTCGATCTTAGTCCCAAGTACTTTCCCACGTGACAAAGAACGAAAAGACATTGCTTATGACTTCTATAACTTCTCAGAGGGAGACCAAAGTAGTGAAGGATCTTGGGCTAGTGGCAAAGCACTGGACGGAGAAGGCGAATATCAATGGTTGAAAGAACCTAAGATCGAAGGCGCTGCACCAAAATTAGAACCAGTAACACCAAAAATGTATGGGACACCTCCATTCAAGAAATAAGAAAAAAGGTTGTGACAAGATTTTTGTCACAACCTTTTTATTGTATTAGAAACGACTTTCCTATTGGCTCGCTTTAAATTTCTTGAAAAATAAATTTCCTTCAGCAGTTAAGCGAACACCTCTGTTTTCTGGATTCAATGTGATATATTCTTTCTCTTTACACCATCGGAAAAACGCGTTCCCGAGATTTCCTCCTAAATGAAATGTTCGTTCTGTCCAATCTAAGCAAGGTTTCACAAGTGCTCCAGATTGTTTTTTCAGTGCGTCAATATCTATTCCTAAGTCTTTGAAATAACAAACGCCTTCTTCTGTAAGTTCCACATGATGGTTTTCCATCACAAGATAGTTGTTGTGAATGTCACTTTTCTATTTAAATGGCAAAAATTTTTAGTATTAAATGACAAAAGCTACCAATTTTTGGTAGCTTTTTATATACCTATCACTAAACTATCTCTTGCTGCTTCGACAACTTCTACAGTAATCTTATCTATTTGATTGATTCTTAAAATACGATCAATCTATGCAAATAAACGATGAATAAGCCTAAAATTTCCTTTTGTAATTTTAATGATAGTTGTGATAGCCTCATAATCAGAAAAATCTTCTAACTTAATATCAATTCCTAAGTCTGACCACTTGTATTTCAAAATATGATGTGTTTCATCCTTACTAAGGTTATCAAATTCATGAGCAAATCCTCTATGCGAGAGTAAAGTTGCGGATAACGAGACAACCTTTTTTCAATACCAGGCATACCGTTAAGAACCATTGCCAGATCATTTCTATCATAAATATCTCTTAGCTGTTCTAAATGCTGAAGCTTTAAACGATCAATTTCATCGACAATAATTAAATCAATTGCTTCATAGGTTTTAGGAACAGAAGGATCTTCTTGATTGTATTTTAGTACCATATGCATTGCTTTAGTCAGACCTATTCTACTAGTTATTGTGTTAATATCAGAACTGACACGAGACATCTTTTCAGTTGGTGCAGTATAAAAAACTTTATTTATACTTAATATTTCATCTGTTGCATTTTTTCCAATATCATCAGCATGATGATAGGCAATTTGTTCTCTTTACAATAGGAAACAATTTTTCGAGATAATGTCTTTGTACTTATTTTTTTGTGTCTCAATACCAATTCTTCTATTTTTTGTCTAACTTCTTCTGAAACCCTAATTTGCTCAAAATCAGTTCGTATCTTCCTAATTAAACCAACTAGACCATCATGTTCATATTTTTGTACCCAGCGATAGAGTGTACGAGTAGGTACTTTATTTTTAATAGCTATTTCTTTTATCGTTTTTTGTTTATTAAGATAAGGCTCAATAATTTTATATTTTTTCATCGCATCTATTCTTTGCTGTTCTGAAAAACTAGTGAGCGTTTGTTTTTCCATCTTTTCCCTCCATTTTATCTAAATAACGATAAATCGTTGTTCGAGAAACATTCCAACGTTCGGCAATAGTTTTAATAGGTGTTCCACTATCAACTAGAGTCTTTAATAATTCTAAGTCTTGTGCTTTTAATTTTTCAGGACGTCCTCCAAATCGCCCTCTTGCTCGAGCTGCTGCTCGTCCTGCTGCGGATCTTTCTAAAATCAGGTTGCGTTCAAATTCTGCGAATGCTGCAAACAAATGAAACATTAGCTGACCAGTCGAACTAGATTTATCCATTGTAATATTTTCCTGAAGACTATGAAAACTTACGCCGCGTTCATTCAATCGATTGACAATTGAAATCAAATCTTCCATATTCCGTCCTAATCGATCCAATCGCCAAACGACAAGTGTATCGCCAGAGCGAACAAAATCAATCGCCATTTCTAATCCTGGTCGATTACTTTTTGCCCCACTCATATGATCGGTAAAAATTTTTTCACAACCAAATTTATTTAGGCTGTCTTCTTGTAAATCCAAATTTTGTAAACCAGTAGATACCCGGGCGTATCCTATTTTCAAAAAAATCACTCCCTCATTAATTTTATTGTAACATAACTTTATACCGATGGTATAAATGAACATAGATTTTGATATGGGTTTATGAACACATAATAGAATCAAAATTATAGAAATAAGATAAAAAAATAGACTGTTCAGAAACGCCTGATTTTCTGTCCACTCTATTTATGAGCTTCATTCAGTATAGAAACAAAATAATGAATATAAAGCAAATAAATATAGGATAGGTTTTACTTATTCTTCACTGCTGCTATTTTACTAGGAAATCCTACGACAATTTTGGGATTACTTTTTTTCTTCCTGAAGACAAAAAGATGCACTTATATACAAATAAAAACTCCCTATATAGTAGTTAGGGAGTTTTATATCTTATCAACGCATCATTGAGGGGATTTTACTTTTATGTGAATATCATACGTTATTATCAATTATATTGTAAAGCATTTCCACGTGACAGTTTCCCATCTTGCATGGTGTAAACTTGGTCGACTTTATCAAGTAAACGCATGTCATGGGTTATCATAACCACACCTCGATTATACTCGTGAGCAATTCGTGCAAGTAGATCAACAACTTGATGCGCACGTTCTGTATCAAGGCTAGCTGTGGGTTCATCAGCTAATATGATGCTTGGGTTATTATATAATGCGCGAGCAATTGCTGCTCTTTGTCGCTCTCCACCGGATAAATCTTTCGGATAAGATCGTAATACCTTGTTTAGATCCAGCAGATCTAATAGTTCTTCACGATTCATTTTTTTTGAATTTGGCTTGTCTAAACGATCTATTAAATCTAACTGTTCTTGAACATTCAAAAATGGAATCAAATTTGATGCTTGTAAGATAAAGCCAAATTCCTTAAAACGCAAAGTTGTTTTTTCTTTTTCAGTCATTTGTGTTGTTTCTTTATTTTTTATAATTATTTGACCACTAGTTGGTGTTTGCAAATTTCCTAGTGTCGTCAAGAAAGTTGTTTTTCCTGATCCTGAAGGACCAACAATAGCAGTAAACTCTCCTTCCTTTAATTCAAAATTGGTAGGGAATAGAGCTTGTGTTAATGTATGTCCACTTCCATATGTCTTGGTGACATTCTTCATTTCTACTAAATTCATTGTTTATTCTCCAATCGCTTCTATAGGATCAATTTTCAAAATCTTAGGCAACGAGATTAGCCCTCCCAAAAGAGCCATTATAATGATTGCTAAACCTAGAAGTGAATAGGCTAGCCAGCTAGGATAAAAGAAAAGGGTTGCCGGTAAAACAAATTTTACTGCCCATACGCCAATAAGTGCCATTAAAACACCCATACCTGATAAAACGAATATTTGACAAAATAGAGACCAGATAATTGTTTTGGATTGAATACCTTGTGCACGCATAATGCCATAAAGCCCTAGTTTTTGAATCATGATAATGTAAATGAAAATACCGACTACTAAACAAGTAATAACTACCAGAGCTATAATCATTCCCATAAACACATTTACTTCCGGTGTGTAGCCAGGAATATTACTGATCATATCTTGTTCGGTTACTTGTACTAAGCCCTCCCCAGAGACATCAACATCATTGTTTAGAACAATTGCTGAAATGGTTTTGGTTGTTTTATCCGTATGCTGTAACTTCCAGTAGGTAGACAAATCAGTATAAATGACCGGCACGGTAAAAAATTTACTGTCATTCGTTATACCGACGACTTTATATTCGTCAGTACTTCCATTTAACTGTATCTGATCGCCCATTTTAATATTATAATTTTCCATCGATTGATCAATGATAACTTCATTCTTACTTTCAGGATAATGACCTTCAATAAGTTTAGGGGCAATAAAACTGTTCCAATTTTGAGCAAAAATTGAGATATTCACTGTCGTATCATCATTTTTTAGATTTGTTACAGCAAACATATATCCTAGGGGGACCGCGTCATCTGACAACTTATCTTTATAGTTATCTTCAGTAATAAAGGAGGCTGTTAGATTCTTATTTGCATATTTTGAGAGTACTACTCCTGTTGAATCCCAGTTATCCGCTGCGGTTCGGTTATCTCGAACTAAACCAATTGCTAGGCTTGTCATAAAGAAGACCATAAACGATATAAGGAAAACTGTAACTAGGACAAGGCTGTAACGAAGTTTATTGTGTAAAATTTCTTTTATTGCAAGATACATTATTTTTATTCCTTTCTATTTTTAACTCCATTGTAAATTAAGTCTACAATTTCTTCTAAACGTTGATTTTGTTGCTGTTCAGTCATTTTTTTATTAAAAATCAGACATTGAACAAACAACATAAGAATCTGACTGGCAATCGCTGAGAACAAGCTCGTTAACGTGATTTTTTCATCTATTTTCGAAAAAAGGGAATGTTCTCTTGTCCAATTATTCTTATTATTGGAATCAATATATGAGAAAAAATCTTGTTGTAACTCTTCGTTTATTAGTATTTCGGACAAGAAAATTAAGACAATCTCTTTATTTTCCATTAGAAATTGATAACGATTAAAAACGATGTAATGAATAATCTCTTTTACTTCTGCTTTTTTTTCAAGATCTTCAAAAAAATCGGAAGTAAAAGCAGGTAATATATGATCTAAAATAGGTGTAAGTAAATTCATCGTTAAATCATGCTTATTTGTAAAAAACTTAAAAATTAGCGCTTTTGAAAAACCGGCTTCTTTCGCGATTTGACTGGTTGAAGTGTTGGATATTCCTTGTTTTGAATAAAGTCTAATAGTAGCTTCTAATATTTTTCGCTTATTCTCTGGCATTTCAGCCATATTTAGCCACTGTTCATAATTCGTCATAATCGTTTCTGACATTTCATACCTACTTTCTATAATATCCCACATCGTGACCGATCGGTCACGATGTGGGATTATAATATCATCTAAAAGTAAATTAGTCAAAAAAACGCCTAATGCAATTTATGCTGATAAATACCTAAATCTATATGTTACTTAATAGGAACTTATTTCTAATGAAAAAAAGCTGATTTTCTCTACACTATATACTAGTGTACATTTAAGTAATTTTAAGTTATTATGTTTATATACTTAAAATTACTCGTTTTTTACGAAGGGGATTGAATAGGTGAATCAACAAAAAAGATTGATGATAATTATGGAAAGACTGGAAAAAGAAAAATCATTGACTTTACAAGACATTATGCAACTTACAGGTGCTTCTAGAGACACGGCTAGAAGAGATACAATAAAACTAGCGGATAACAACCTTGTGATTAGAACTTACGGAGGTATCAGTTTAGCAAATTCGTTTAATAAAATAGATGGATATTTAGGAAGAACAGATCAAGAACTTCAAGTGAAAAAGCAAATTGCTAAAGAAGCAAGTAAACTATTACTTGAAAAGCAAACCGTATATTTAGATGTGTCGACCACAATCTCTCTTTTGCCTCAATATTTAGCGAATAGAAACATAAACTTGGCTGTGACAAACTCGATTGACATTGCCGATCAATTCTTAAAGACCACTTCAATCCCTACTACGATTCTTGGAGGAACATTAAATAAAGAAAGCCGTTCAGTTACTGGTGGATACCCAATCTGGGAATTAACTAAGTATCGGTTTGATATTTCTTTCTTAAGTTGTGCGGGTATAAATAATCAGGGAATCTATTATGCCCATGAAGAAGACATCGCAATGAAACAGGCAGTTAGAGAGAAAAGTAATAAAGTCGTATTACTATGTGATCATACAAAAATCAATTTATCACATAATTACCTTGTCTACTCGTTTGAAGAAATTGATTATTTGATAACTGATAAAAAAATTCCTGAAGAATTAGCCGTTAGAATAGGAAAGAGCAAAATCATCTACACAAAGGAGAATAGCTATGATTAAAACGATATTATTTGATGTTGATGGAACGATTATTGATACAGAATATGTTATGACACATTCTCTTCAAAAAACATTGCGTGAAGAATTAGAGAAGGAAATCCCGATTAAAGAATTACATTATATTTTAGGTATTCCTGGAAGAGAAGCTATTAAAAAGTTTGTAAATACTGAAGAAGAAGAGGAAACTCTCTTATCAAAATGGGGTGAAAACGTACTTTTATTAGCAGACAATGCTCAAGTTTTTCCGCATATAGAAGAAACATTACAGACATTGCATGTAAAAGGGATTCAATTAGGACTTGTCACATCTAAAACAAAAGAAGAAATGAAAAATGAGTTTGACCGATTTAATTTAAATCAGTATTTTGATATACAAATTACAGCTTCAGATACTAAGTTGCATAAACCTTTTCCGGCCCCCATACAAAAGGCAATTGATGAATTGGGCATAAAAAAAGAAGAGACGATTTACATTGGTGATTCATTATATGACATGCAAAGTGCGAAATCTTGTGGAGTCACTTTTGGTTTAGCTAAATGGGGTGCTAAAAACATTGAATCATTTCAAAGTGTAGATATAATTATTGATTCTCCTCAAGAAATACTTGATTTGTTAGAAAATAGGCAAAGAGCGTGAGATAAGGATAGGGTTTCACGCTCTTTGTTTTTCGCCATTTAAAGATTGAAATTTTTGCCATTTAAAAAGAAAAGTGACAGTTGTGAAGGAGAAAGTTGAAAAAAACTACACCTATCACACCGGCTAAATGCCGATAACAAGATCTTCCTGCTTTTAATTCACTATATTCTTTGTTTTCATTAAATGATTTGATCGATTTAACCGGACTAACTACCATAAGATTTTCTAACAAATCAGCGATTTCCAGAGATGATAATCGATAATAGACATTTCCTCCCTGTTTATAAGACATCACCCAATCAAGAGAATGAAGTTTTTTTATACGATAAGATGCCGTGTGATCTTTTATTTTTGCTTTCTTTGCTAGTTCATGTACAGTATGGAACCTTCCATCCATCAATAAAGTAAGGATCTCAAGTCGCGAATGATCTGCTAAGAGTTTAGTCGTTTGCTGAAGATCAGGAAATCCAGCCATTTTTTCTATCCTTTCACACATCGATGAGCATCGAGGAATAAGCTTAGTATACTATATTCAGAGGTGAGGATTATGTTTAAAAAAATGGAAAAAAGTTTCTATTACGGATTTCCCGTCGTGCTGATGACGACTAAGGATGAGAAGAAGGGATTTTACATGATCCAACTCATATCAATGTGAATAAATGGCAACCTCTTATCTATAAATTCAGGGAATATACAACTGCCAACCAGTCGTTAAGTTTGAATTTTAGATTCCAAGAATTCAAAGAGTCGTAATGATAAACATCGTTAGGTATAAACAAAAAAAGACTCGCAGCACGAGTAAAAAACAAATAGAAGCTATAAGGTCGAATGTGACTCTATAGATGCAGTATATGCAGCTTATGAGCATTTCTTCTGTTCTCTTTGTTTTTGGGATCTGTGCTGAAGTCTTTTTTGTTTTTTGCCGCTCTTTCTTTGAAAAATCGATTCTGTTATACCTTCTCCATTACTAATTCAGGCATCTGCTGAGTAATGATTTTTCGCGCAAAAGAAATATCTGTTACCCAAGGTTCGATTTGTTCTTCATTCAAGACAAGCGGCATTCGGTCATGGATTGGTGCAACTGTGCGATTAGGTTCAGTAGTCATTATGATCGATTCTGCTGTTTTTTCATCGTGATGGCTACGATAAAAGCCGCCAATATACACTATTTTTTCCTTATTTGAAAACATAAATTTGTCTTTTTCTTCATTCCACTCATAAAAGCCGCTCATTGGGAAAACACAACGATTTTGCAAAAATGGTTGATGAAAGGTCTTTTTTTCTTCTACTGTCTCTGCTCGGGCATTGATCATCAATTGTCCTTTTTTAAATCCGGTAAATCCCCACTTCATGATTTCCGGAGTGAGATTGTTTTCTTCCTTTTTTCTTAATGTCACAACAAGATTTGACGGAAAAATTTCTCCAGCTGCTAATTCTGCTGCCTGTTCCGGTTGTTTCTTCTGGGCTTCTCGATAATAATTCTGAAGGAGCTCCGACTCTAGATTAAAAAAATAACGACCACACATCCTAATACCTCCCCCATCTTTTTATCTATCATACACTGCAACAAGAAGTTCACACCAACAAAACGTTTTCAATGAATGGAGAATTAAAAAAGTTGTGACAAACTCTCCAGTAAACTTTTTTCTCCTGCCAACTCCTCGGTCACAAGTCACAATATCCATCAAATATGAGAAGCTGTTTTTTGAAATTACTCCTTGTGACTCAGAGTGAAACGGCAAGTTCCCGACCTCTGGGTAAACGGTGTTCAATCAGCTGACCCTCGGTATTAGCTCAACAAATGGCAAAATATGAGGAACTATTTTTCCATTTGTTTCTCTAATACTCAGGTCAAACCGCTGATTTCGCAACCTCTTCCTTAAACGGTGTTCAAAAGCTTGCATCTGCGGTAATAAGCCCATCCAAACGAAAAATATGAGAAGCTATTTTTGTTTGGCTGTTCTTATTACTTGATGCAGGACAGCTTTTTCGCAACCTCTGATTCACGGTGTTCCAGAAGTAGCTTCTTCGAAAAATAAGCCGAAATTTCACAAAAATTTGAGAAGTAATTTTCGTCAATTCCTTCTTATTTCTTGAAGCTGACCACTTCTGTCACAACCTCTAATTATTAAAGAACCTTTTGCGAAGTTAACAATCTTTCTTTGATCAATTGAAAATTCTGTCTAAGTAGTGATAGATCTTGTGTGACTTTCAACAATAAGATACTGCCCTGGATTTCAGCAATCAACGCTTTGGCTTGACGGTCTGCCTCTGCATCGGACAGTTTTTCTTCAGAAAGTGCCAAGATATTTTGTTTCGTATACTTGACCCATTGATTGACTAATTCTAGTAGCAATAGACGGAATTCTTCATCCACTGTACTCAACTCAATAATCAAATTCCCCACAGGACAGCCATGATAAGTGATTTGTGCCTCATGATCAGCGAAAATCCAATCCAACATTTCTTCTAGTGCTTCTTCTGGCTGTTTTCCAGCATTTAAGATGTCTTCAAACAACTCTGTCTGCCACATGTCCATATGCGCATGGATCACCGCTAGACAAACTTCTTTTTTTGAAGAAAAGTAATAATAAAATTGCCCTTTCCCCGTATCAGAAGCTGCTAGAATATCCCGGATTGACGTTTCGTGATAGCCTTTTTTATAAATAAGATCTTTGGTCGCTTCCAAGATCTTTTCCTTTGTTTTCAATGATATTCTCCTTTTTCATCTCTCATAGTCCTATATTATACAATAAATTCATCATTTTATCTTCCTAATCGTTTAAAAAGGGCTATGCCAAATTATCTGACACAGTCCTCACTATAAAACTGTTCTCTTGTAGCTAGATGTTCATTGATTCAAGAACTGCGAGGACAAAAGCAGTTCCTATCTTATGATAGTTGCTCTAATACTTCCTCTGTTGTCATCACTTGATCTGCAATAAAACCAAAGTTCGTCAACGCTGCATCCATTGCTTCTTGGCCAGGAGCACCAATTGCATCTGTCGCTACCACAACATTGAATCCACTCTCTACCAATTCACGCATATGGGAATCACTACACAAGTTTCCGTTCATTCCACCGAGAATTACTGTGTCGATTCCATTTTTTCTCAATTGAAGCGCTAAGTCGTTGCTTTCTGGTCCAAAGATTTTATGAGGAGAGCTGATGATCGTATTTTCATCCAAATATGGTTTCAATTCTTCGATAAAATCGGCTCCTGAACCTTCTTCCACTGGTTCATATTGACTTTTTCTAGCAAACATCTGCTGCTCAAGCATCATATGTTCTCCTGCACCGCCAAATTACCATTTATGGTCATGTGGATAAAAATAATGAGGAGAAATAAAGAGTTTGTATCCTTTTTCTTTTGCTTGTTTCACCATTTCGATCATATTTTCGATCGTATTGTATTTTTCTAAGATATCTTTTGTCAAACCAAAGCCACCGCCTGCTGGTTTCAAGAACTCGACTTGCGGGTCAGTTAGAACTACTGCTGTATTTTTGTTGTTGAACATGCTAAATTCTCCATTCGTTATTTATTTTAATACATCATTTAGAGCTTCACTCATTGTTGGATGAGAATAGATTTGATCTCTCAATAACGTATAAGGAAGTTTTCCATTCATAGCTAGCGAAATCAAGTTGATGACTTCATGAGAATCTTCCGCATAGATACTTGCGCCTAGAATCAAGTCAGTTTCAGGATCAACTAAAACTTTGAATACCCCTTTAGGATCTTCTAATACTTGTGCTTTAGGAACACCGCTTGTCATATACTTGAATAATTTGTAATTGACGCCTTGTGCTTTGGCTTGTTTTTCTGTTAATCCTACATTAGATAAAGTCGGAGTGATAAATACACTGTAAGGCACAGCTTTCCGGTTATTCGTTGTTCGTGTATTTTCGCCTTTCAACTGATCCATGATAATTCGATAATCATCTAAAGAGATATAAGTGAACTGCAGTCCGCCTTTGACGTCTCCAATCGCCCAAATGTTTTCCGCATCTGTACGAAGGTATTCATCTACAGCGATTGCTCCGCGATCGGTCAGTTTAACATCTGTATTTTCTAATCCAAGAGAAGCTGTATTAGCTTTTCGGCCAGTTGCTGCTAAAACTTTAGATGCTTCAATCGTTACTTTTTGACCATCTTCTGTAAAGGTAACGGCAGCTGTTGATTCTTGGTCTGCTACTTCATCAACAGTCACACCTAAGTGGAACTCGATTCCTGCATTCGTCAAATCTTCTAAAATCATTTGTGCAATGTCTTCATCTTCACGTGGAAGAAATTCAGGATGGGCATCAAGAACGACAACTTTAGATCCGTATTCATTGAACATTGATGCAAATTCCAGACCAATATATCCAGCTCCAATGATCACTAATTTTTCCGGTAATTGTTCCTGATCCATTGCTTGCGTAGAATCAATCAAGTAGCGACTTGTATTCAATCCTTTGATTGGTAAAATGATTGGTTCAGAACCAGTATTGATGAAAATCCGTTCGCCTTCAACAATCACTTTTTCACCATTATTCGTTACTTCGATTTGATGGTTAGAAAGAAAACGTGCTGTGCCGTCCATCACTGTCCCAGTCGCCTCATCGCTAATCATATGATAATTTTTGGCACGAAGCATGCCCGTCAATTTTTCTTTCCGAGCAACAGCCTCTGTAAAATCGATTCCTCTTTCTCCATTGAAAATCAATGATTTAGAAGGAATACAGCCGATGTTGATACATGTTCCGCCATACATACGTGTTGACTTTTCAACAACTAAAACCGATTCGCCTTTTGAAGCTAACGCCTTCGCTAAAGTCTTACCGCCTTTTCCAAAACCGATCACAATATTTTGATATTTTTCCATCCTTTTTCCCTCGCTTCTTCTTTACCTACCGATTGGTACAAAAATATGATAACCGATAATCGTCTATTTTCCAAATCATCTGCTTTGTTTGTCAAAAAAACCAGACAAAAAGCGGTCCTTTCACGTTTTTAGTCTGGTTCGATTTCCTTTATTCTTCTAAACAATCGTTACTTCTACATCGATATTTCCTCTAGTTGCTTTGGAGTAAGGGCAGAATTCATGCGCATCTTCTGCAATTTTTTGGGCTTCTTCTTCGCTGATGCCATCGATATGCACTTCTAATACTACACCGATCTGATAGCCGCCATCATCTAAATTATAAAGAGAGACACGTGCTTTTACTGTGGACTCTGCGGTCATTCCTGCTTCTTTGATCATATGTTGTACTGCCCCATTGAAACAAGAAGCATAACCTGCTGCAAATAATTGTTCTGGATTTGTTCCTTCTGCATGGATTCCCGGAGGAGTGATTTTCATATGCATCGAGCCATTGGGTGCCTCGACCTCTCCATTGCGCCCGCCATGGTTGATCATTGCTGTTTCGTATGCTTTTTTCATTGTACTGCTCCTTTCGATTGACCATTTGCTACTTGCTATAGTTATAGTGTATGACAAGTAAGGCGCTTTCTACAAAAATTCTGCTTATTCAAATACCAGAATACCGTCTTCTACTATTTTTCCAAAAAACAAAAAGATGCCACTCGTGAACAACAGGGTCATATTCGTTCCAAAATAAATAGCAATCTTTTCTAAATAATCTTTTATATGATTGATTTTAAGATACATATATACCAGAAAGTTGACCCCATAGACCAATACTGTTAAAAAAATAACCATATTCGTTACCATTTTTTTCCTCCTTTTGCTGGCCACCTTACCAGCACTCGGTTTAACCTTACCACTTTTTTTGTTGTCCAAGCAACTACCTTTCAAGAAGTTTGGTTTATTCTGCTGGTAATGATCCAAGATCAGAAAAATGTCCGAATAAGTTTGCTAGTTTTTCTAACACTAGCTGGTTCTTTCCGCTTTCGTCATTTTCTATCTGCAATACTAACAACGGCTCATGTAAGCTTAAACGAATCAAAAACCAACCGCTTCCATAAGGTTCTTGCAGATTATACCGAATACCTTCTTCATTTGCCGGGTCGAAGTTCATCCCTTTTTCTTCTTCCAGCAGTCGCTTCATTTCTTCTAATATCTTGTTTCCTTGTTCGCGTGGTTCATCGCTGAACAATTTTAGTCGGATTTCTTGTACTTCTACGGGCTGTTTCAACTCTTTGATTTGTTCATCTAATGTGATACCTTTTCTTTTTAATTCTGGCAAAAGCATCAGGATCTTCGCGATGACATATGCACCATCATCCAGAAAATAATTTTCCTTGAATGCAGCGTGTCCGCTTGTTTCGATGGCTAGCTGTGTATCTTTCCCAAGACGATTAAGTTCTAATGCTTTATTGATTACATTTCGATAGCCGGAAATATAACGAATTTGGGTACCTCCTTTTTCTTCAATGAATTTTTGTAGATGAGAAGAAGTAGGCGAATTCGTTACGATCCTTGTTTCTGGATGCTCTTTTAATACGATCGTACTTAATACTGCGATCAAATTATTTCGATTGATGACTGTTCCAGAAGCACTGACCACAGCTGAACGATCCACATCTGTGTCAAAAATGATCCCAAGATCTGCTTCATTTGCTAAAACAGCCTGCTTGATACTTTCCATCGCTTCTTTGTTATCAGGGTTGGGGATGTGATTAGGAAATCGACCATCTGGTTCCAAAAATTGAGATCCTGTTGTATCAGCGCCTAAGCTATTCAATACTTTTTCAGCAAAGAATCCTCCAGCACCATTTCCAGCATCCACGATGATTTTCCAACCTTTTAGTGGTTTGTCATCTTGTGTTCCCATCCCTTTTTTGATTTTTGTGACTAAATCTTGCGCATAAGGTATCAAAAGGTCTGCTTTTTCCACACTTCCTACTTGTTCACTGTTTATTTTTTGCTGTTGTGACAGGATATAAGCAATATCTTCTTTTTCTGCTCCTCCTTCTGAGGTAAAAAATTTTATTCCGTTGTAATAATAAGGAAGATGGCTAGCAGTCAGCATGACCGCAGCGTCGCATGAGAATTGTTCAAATTGAGTGGACATAAACATAGCTGGCGTAGTAGCTAATTCGAAATCAATGACATGTATCCCTTGTTCTTTCAGACTTTGGATCAACGCCTCTTTTAGTGCTGGTCCGCTGATCCTGCTGTCATGACCAATCCCAATCGTCCATTTTTTAGTCGGATTAGTTGATTTCTTCTTTTTCTTTAGCCAGTTTGCTAGTCCCCAGCCGATCTTTTCTACCCTGTCTGTCGTCAAATTGACTTCATGACCTTCAACTGGTAATGCAATCCCTCGAATATCCGATCCGTTTTGTAGCGCTTTCATATCTTGCATATAAAAGTCCTCCTCATTTATTCCCTCATTTTTTCTAATTTTTCCGCAAACCGCTGTGCTTCTTCTTCTGAGCGGCAAATAATAATGAATGTATCTACACCTGCCATCGTTCCAACAACTTCGGGATAAGCAACTTCGTCTAACCAATTCGTTACCACATCAGCGCCATTTCGTTCAGTCAATACGATGACCATGAATTGAACAGACTGTATACGTAAAACCTCACGCCTAATTGCCGTACGCAAACGTTCTTCATTTAAAGAAACAGATGGTTGGTTAAATAATGTATAGCATACTATTTTATTTTCATTTTGGCTTTTTACTAACTTCATTTCTCTGATGTCTCGAGAAATCGTAGCTTGAGTCACATCGGCACCTGCTTCATGCAACCGTGTAAGCAGCTCTTCCTGTGTCCCAATCGGTTGTTCTGTAATCATTTGGCGGATCAATGCTTGTCGCTGTTTTTTTTTCATATTAGACACCTCTCAATATTGATTATAGCAAAAGACAAGTAATATTTCTTCTCATTTTGGTATTTTTTACTTTTATTTTTTCGGTTTTATTCAGGTTGCTATCCTTTTTCTATTTTGACACGCAAAATCGTCTTCATTTTTTCAGGTGCAGATTTTCGTGGATCGCTGATATAGATTTCTTTATGTTCTTTAGAAGTTCTTTGATAGCCTTCTTCTGCAATGAATGCTTCTAATTTCTCAAAGGATTCTGGTTCTTCATCATAGGAACCGATGTGTAAGATTTGGGCACAAAGACCTTCTTCCATCTTTCCGAATGCTACTTGTTCTCTCAAGTCTTCCGGAAGTTTGCTCAGAGAACGCTGAATGGCTTCTTGTGCTATCGCTTCTGTAACAAAGTCAGGCTGTCGGATCATCAATTGATAAGAAAAATGTTCTTTTTTCATCACTGGTTCATGCAAATACTTTTCTTGCAGTCCCCATTGTCCTTCCAATGGATAGACAGTATACAGCTGATAATCAGGAATCAGCCAATTTTTTTTAGGCGACATGCGTATTGCATAGCTGACTGCATATAGACAGGCTACTCTTCGTTTAAAGTCTTCCTGATTCGGATCCCCGAACCCTCTGATGCTAAAGAATGGTTTTTTAGGAACCTCTAGTATTTGCGGGCTTTTTTTCATACTATAGCTCTTGTCTTTACGCCATTCGATTTTTTCCATTTTTCTTCCTCCGAGAAATTCCATTTAGTTATTTATTATCATACCTCTTTTTGAGTGACTTGGCTAATCGTGTTGACACTATTTTTCAGTTTGTGCTAGAATAAGTTAAGTAAATAAATCGTACAGATAACACGTTTCGGCGTGTCGAGAGAGAGGCGGTTTCTATTTTTATAATAGAAATCACTCTCTTTTTTTACGAAATTTTTTAGAGGTGATGTAAATGACGAAACAAAAACAGCTGCTTTTAGTACCTGCAGTAATTGCAACAGGGATGATGTCTTTTGCGGGCGTATTGATCGAGACGGCCATGAATGTAACTTTCCCCACTCTTATTAGACAGTTTGATTTAACGACCGCACAAGTCCAATGGGTAACAACGATTTATCTTTTGATGATTTCGATCATTGTTCCGCTATCTACTTATTTGAATCGCAATTTTAGTCTCAAAAAACTCTTTTTAGCTTCAAATCTGCTTTTCTTGGCAGGTATAATGATCGACTTCTTCTCTCCTACCTTCATGGTCCTATTGTTTGGTCGATTGCTCCAAGGGGCAGCGACAGGTATCGCTCTTCCGTTGATGTTCCATATTATCTTGACATTTGCCCCCCTCAATCGACGAGGCGCGATGATGGGTGTCGGTACTTTGACAACGGCCATTGCTCCAGCGATTGGCCCCACTTACGGAGGCATTATGACTTCCCATTTTACATGGAATCATATTTTCCTGTTTCTTGTGCCCATTTTGATCCTTTCTTTGATTATCGGCTGGTTTGCTATTCCCGAGATGGCAGTACAAAAAAAAGGTTATTTGGATTGGTGGAGCGTTTTAGGAATCTTTCTTTTGTTTAGTGGAAGTCTGACATTTTTGAGTACGTTGGGAACACTTTCTAGTTGGATTGCTTTGATCATCGGCGGGATTGGCTGGTTCCTATTTTACTATCGAAGTAAAAAAGTGGAACATCCGCTGATCCGACTGTCCATTCTTTCAAATAAAACATTCCGTTTGTTTTTGATTGGTTTCTTGGTTTATCAGTTTTTATTACTTGGTGTGTCT
This sequence comes from Enterococcus sp. E5-162, assembly GCF_035725965.1. Taxonomy (NCBI): domain Bacteria; kingdom Bacillati; phylum Bacillota; class Bacilli; order Lactobacillales; family Enterococcaceae; genus Enterococcus; species Enterococcus sp. E5-162. Next base: position 105,696 of record NZ_JAPRFV010000008.1, read on the forward strand.
TTTGTCTTACCGAATTTCCTTCAGATCGTTCAAGGAAGCAGTCCTTTTGTCGCTGGATTAGCCATGCTTCCCGGTGCAGCGGTTGGTGCTTTGCTTTCTCCTTTTTCTGGTAAAATGCTGGATCAATATGGTCCGAAGAAGCCAATTTTTGCTGGACTGATCCTTTCTTTGATTGGTTGGCTAGCATTATTCCTGCTTATCGGACACGCTTCATTGGGTGTATTGATTGCCTGTCATGTTTTTTATATGGTCGGTATAGGATTGTCTTACAGCAATATGATGACGACTGGAATGAATGCACTGAATGAAGAACTGCAAGGAGACGGGAATGCAATGTTCAATACCTTGCAACAGTTTTCTGGTGCTGTGGCTACTTCATTAGTAGCGGTTATTATCAATTATGTTCAGCATCATACTTCCCATAGTTACGAAGTGTCTACTACATTAGGATCAAAAGCGGCATTGGGCGTCTTATTGCTGTTGCTTCTTATCAGCTTTGCTCGATTCGTCTATTCTCTGTTTTTTGCTAAAAAAGCGTAGTTTCCATATACGGCAGGTGTTGCATCTGCCGTTTTTTTGTGTGAAAATGGTTGTTTGTAAAAGGAGGCTTTTTTATGGAAAAAATTGCCATTATCGGTGGCGGGATCATTGGTATGACCCTAGCCAATTACTTGGACACATCAACATTCGATGTTGCTTTGTTTGATGAAGGGACAGGACAGGCAACGAAAGCAAGCGCTGGGATCATCTCCCCTTGGTTGTCAAAACGCAGAAACAAACAATGGTATCGTCTGGCTAAAGACGGCGCTGCTTTTTTCCCTAAACTCATAAAAGATTTCCAACTTGATCAAACGATTTATGCACAATCAGGGACACTTTTGCTTCGACCTGAAAAAGATTTAGCTGAATTAGCTGTTCTTGCGGAGAAACGAAAAGAAGAAGCACCAGAAATTGGAAACATCGAATGGCTTTCACCTGAACAGACATCCCAAGCTCTTCCGTTATTGAAGCCAGCAGTTTCACTGCGTATCAGTGGTGGCGGTCGTCTGGATGGAAAAGCATATTTAGAACATCTTGGTCAGCGTTTAGTACAAAAACAAATCGAGCAGATCCAGGCAAAAGTCACCTTGCATAAGAAGAACGATTCTTGGCTCATCAAGGGACCATTTGGAGAATACACAGCTGACCGCGTAATCTTGACACCTGGTCCTGCACTTAAGCCTCTATTAAAAAATTTAGGCTATTCTGCAGATATACGTCCGCAAAAAGGGCAGCTTTTAGCATTTCAGACATCTTATAAGATGAGTCAAGACTGGCCTGTTGCTATGCTTGACGGAGAAGCTGATTTCATTCCTTTCATGGACGGAAAGATCCTTTTAGGTGCTACCCATGAGAACGATCAAGGCTGGGATTTGGCTCCTACTAGCGAAGCTTATAAGGGATTGACTAAGAGTACAGAACAGTTCTTGGCTGATTCAGATCAGATAAAAAACTGGCCATACGAGTTCCGTGTAGGCATCCGTGCCTATACGTCAGATTTTTCCCCATTCTTCGGCGTATTGCCAGATGACCCAAGTCTACTGGCTGCTAGCGGTCTAGGCTCTTCTGGTTTGACGACAGGTCCTTATATCGGCTATCTATTAGCCAACTTCTTAAATACTGGTCATTGGCCTACGGAAGATTATCAAAAGGACATCTCCACCTATATTACGAAAAATCCATCATAGAAAAACAGCTTTTTCAAGTAAGAATCCCGAGCGATATTGCGCATAGATTACTTCTTGAAAAAGCTGTTATTTTAGTTCAATTTCTGAATCAAATTCTCCAAACTTTCTTTTGCTTCATCTGGCAAGAGATTTTTTCCTATCTGAGCTTCAATGAATCGTAAACGAATATCAAGTCGTTGTTTCACCAGATTTTTATAGGATGTATCCTCAAAAGAAACAGGAAAATCTGGTATAGGTAAATAGTGGATATCTTCAAACGGACCAAACGACTTGAATTCTGCCGTTTCTTGCACGATTCTTTCAACGATTGACAATGTCGTTTCAGGTTTAATTTTTTTATCATCGAAGTATCCAGTATTCAAGACATAGCAGGCTGTTTGCTGTTTCAAAAACAACTCTCGAAAAGCTTGATAGTCTTCCCTAAGAGGATAGACACGGAAAGGATTAGCAAATGGTTCAATGACTAACTCATCTAGCTGTCTTTTTGTAGTGATATTTTCCGCATCTGATCGTTTTGTTGCTAATGTTGCACCAAAAGACGCTGCTAAAACCGGGTCATTGATCTTGATAATTGGCGGAAGTGAATCATCTTTCATGATCCAAAAAACAGCATCGATCTTTTCGCTAAGATGATTGACTCGGTCTGGTGTCGCATAACGTGATTTGACTGTCCGTCCATTTCCGTTTCGTATATCTCCTGTCACTAGAACTTTTTCTCCTTTACTTGTACATGTCACGCCCACATTCTGACAAGTAAGGAAAAAAGAAATGGCCGGGTCATCAGACGGATAGTCTTGTGTTTTATCAAAGTAAGAAGGTTCCAAGGCAGTAGCAAAACCATTTTTTCTAGAAATAACAAAAGCATCGTCATGTAGGATCGTAACAGAGTGCCCTTCCGAATGTTGTGCTAAGGTGATCGTTGATTTTCCAGAACCGGACAACCCAAATACAGCCATCGTATAAGTCTGATCATTACTAGTATATTGTTTCATCCCGCCATGACAGGCAATAAAACCATTGCGACTCCCCAATGCCCAAGCAAGCGTCAAAGTCGCTTTTTTTAATTCCCCAAAGTAACGTAATCCTAGCACAGCAGCTGTATTATGGAGAGAATCAAATAAAACGAGTCCATTGGGAAAGGCTTCATGCGTCCATTCGGGATCACAAAAGATATAAAGATCTCCCTCGTCAAAGGACACAGATTTTTGATAAGTAGCCAAAATCTTCGCATTCGCTGGCTGAAAATTCAGTATATAAGAATACAGATTGTTCTCAAATCCTTCTGGAATCAACAAATGACTTTGTACAGAAAATTCTTCAGATAGACCAACGATTACTTTTGTATGATAAAATTGTCGCTTTCGACTTTGATACACGGCTTCTCTCAAGATCTTCTCATATTTACTTTGCTCCTTGTCCAAGTCCTCAAAGATACGCCGAGCACTTGCTGTTCTTCCTACAATACTCCCATCATTGAATACTAGTGTCCTAGCGTCAGCTGGTAAATCTAGTTCTTCAGCATGTGAGACCGTTAAATCTGTGATGATCGTTCCTGGACTCCCTTTTGCTAGTTGATAAGCTGTTTCCCTGTCAAAAACTTTTTGCACATTATTACCGTAGAATGCCGTTTCAACAATGGATCGAATACTGGATAACAGTGGATTTTCACTTGTGATTTTCTCTAGTTCGAGACTCTCTTTTGTACTCATGGCTCCTCCTCATCCCCTAAACAAAAAAGCGTTTTCTTTATTATACATTATCCGAGTTTTTATTTGTACTGCTGTGCAGAGGGAAACAAATCATTTATTTTTCATAAAAAAAACCGAGAACTTGAATAAACAAGACTCTCGGTTTCATCATTTTTCTTTTATCGGCTTAGTACCAACCGTTTGCTAACCAGAATGTTTTAGCAGCATCCCATGAACCATAACGAGATGTTACGTATTGTTCTGCTACACGTTCTTGATTGGCAGCTGAATAGTCGCCGTTTAAGTATGAAGCATCTAATTGGTAACGGCCGATGTAACGTCCGTTAGTAGCTGTGTATGAACCGCCTGATTCTTTTTGTGCGATCCATTCTTTTGCAGAGCTTGAAGTTGGCGCCGTTGCAACAGCTGGGGCAGCAGGAGCTACTTCAACTGTTTCAACAGGTGCAACGTATGTATGTTCTTGCGTTGCTGTTTCAGTTGTAGATGCTGTATTTTCTGTTGTGTTGCTTTCTGTTGTTGCTGAAGAATCATTTGAAGTTGGGATTGTTAATTGTTCACCAACATAAATGCGGTTGATGTCTGCAATTGAATTCTTTTCAGCAATTGCATCGATCATTGAGTTGTCTCCTGCAAATTTTTGTGAAATCTTAGATAATGAATCACCTGATTTTACTGTGTAAACTTCATCAGCGTGAGCATTTGTAGTTCCTACAAACATTGCAGTAGCACCAGCAGCAAAAGTTGTACCTAAAACAATTTTCTTAAATGAATTCATATTAAACTCCTTTTTTTCTCCGTTTTTTATTCTTTCGACGCTATTAACTTTATCATTTAGAAATATTTCATAGGTAAAAGAATCATGACATTTAATGACAAAATGACGGATTATTTAATATTTGTAACATTTGAACAAAAATTTTTTTGATGTAAAACCATCAGATCGTTGTTATATAAGCAAAGTAATCGTTTTTCTGTGTTTTTTTATTTTTGAATAAAAAATACGTTTTCTGTAATATTTACTGCAATAATCCATAAAAAAAAGGAAAAAAATGTTTGATTTTTATCAAATTCTATTAAAAAAACGTAAAAAATACAAAAAAACCAGTAATTGTTACAACAATTACTGGACAAAAACAATGAATAATGCTTACTATTTTTTTATTTTAACTTTCTCCGCAACAATTTTTGTGCATGTTCTAGTTCATTTATGACGACTTCTTCCGATTCTTTAGCTAATGTTTCATCTAATACATCAAGCCATTTTTCTGGCTCTTTTGTTCCGAGACGTCCAATAGCCCAAGCTGCTGTTCCTCTGATGACAGGGCGGACATCCGTTAAACATTCTGAAATCTCAGGCAATGCCGTTCGATCTCCTAGATTAGCTAAAGCGATCAATGCGTTTCTCTGCAAAGGTTTTTTTCCACGCCACGAACCGGCTAAATGCCCAAATTGCTGCTTGAAATTTTTATTCGACATCGACAGCATCGGCTTTAATTTTGGATATACTTCATCTATTTTTGGTTCCATCTCTTCATGAAAATGAAAATCTTTTCCTTGATTGTAAGGGCAGACTAACTGGCAGATATCGCATCCATAAATGACATTTCGCATTTTTTTCCGATATTCTTCGGGCATCATCCCTTTTGTCTGCGTTTGATAAGATAAACATCGCTGTGCATTCATTCTGCCATCACCAAGCAATGCTTTCGTCGGACAAGCAGTCACACAGCGCATACAGTCACCGCAACCAAACTCTCCTGGTTTATCCGGCTCAAATACGATATTAGTGACGATTTCACCAAGATAGACAAATGAACCGAACTCTTCGGTGATCAGCAATCCGTTTCGGCCGATAAATCCTAATCCAGCTCGCTGTGCTACAGCGACATCGATCAGTTCCCCAGTGTCTACTTGCGGAGCTAGACGCCATTCCTCTTCTTTTTGCCATTTTTCTGCTCTTGTTTGGATGAATTCGATCAATCGATTCAATCGGTCTCTCAGTATATCATGATAGTCGATCCCCCATGAGGCACGAGCGAATTGCCCCCGTTTTTCATCCCTAGGTACTTCTTCATGGATCCTAGTAGGATACGCAAGAGCAATGGAAATGATTGATTTTGGCTGATCAAATGTCATTTCTGGGTAAAGTCGCTCATCGATATTTGGGTGTTCGAAACCAGAAGTATGTCCGGCTGCTTTTTGCTCTTCCAACGACTCTTTTAATGAATCAAAAGGCTCCGCCGTCGTAAACCCGATCTTGTCAATTCCTAATCGTTTGCTTTCTTGTATGATTTCTTCTTTTAATGTCATGGTCTTCCTCGCTTGCTGTTAACGGCTGTATAATCCATAATATAGTTTTTCTTTTTTCAGTTGGACAAACTGGATTTGCTGATCAGCAATCTTCTTTTCTTCCATCCATTTTTTTCTTGCAGCAAATACTTCCCAATAATTTGTCGAAATCAATTTTCTTTTGTTATCCAATGCGTTGAAAAAATTCAAAGAAACTGGTTTTGTACTTAACAATTCATGGAGTCTTACCTCTTCCCATGGTGAAAACTCAGACAGATCGCGGGAATACAGTACTTCTTCATAGAGATTTTTTTGCTGCGTATACGTGAATGTTTGCGGGATCTTCCCGGGTCTGGCAATTTCTACTAGGCGGTTATAAAACATATTCATTAATTTGCTGTTGGCAATAAATTGACTTTTATAATAGGCCGACTGGATCTTTTTGATTACTCCTTCTGCTTTGATTACTGAAAACAAAGCAGGCCATGCTTTGACGGTGATTTCGTCGTTTTGTTTAACTAATACGCCAGGTGTGAAGCCGACTGGAGAAAGGAACACAAAATAACCGATACCGGTATTTTCATCTAAAGGCTGAAATTCATCAAACAACCATTTGCCTATGTACAGCTCTTCATCTGGTTCTGTTGTCTCGTTTTGATTTGCTATGAATAATTTAGCTAATTCTGCTTCAAGAAATTGAAGGTCTTGATCCTTGTCAGTATTTTCTTGCTGGTTGATCAATCGAAATACTTCTTCTTTAATCGTATATTTATCTTTACGTGTAAAATTCATAGCCACACCTTCCTTCCTTACTCTAACTATAACGGAATTTTCTCAAAAAGGGTATCTGTACGCCGAAAAACATCATAATTTTTTCCGGTTTCTTGTAAAAAAACGCAAGGTCCGCTCCTTAAGCCAGACCTTGCGTTTTTCAGCTCTCTTTTGTTTGGGATAAACCTTCATGGATTGTTTCGATGTTCCATTTCATCATCTGATAGTAAGAATCTCCTTGTTCCCCTTCTTTGGCTATAGAATCAGTGAACAATTTATCATAAATTTCCAAACCCGTTTCTTTTGCTACTCGTTCCATACTTCTTGGATCTACACTAGTTTCCACGAATAAAACTGGCACTTCTTTTGCTCTTACCTGATCAATGATTGCTTTCATTTGGTCAGGCGTGCCTTGGCTTTCTGTATTGATTTCCCATATATATGCTGCTGGCAAATCATAAGCCCTTGAAAAATATTTGAATGCTCCTTCACTTGTTACTAATAATTTTTTGTTCTCTTCGATAGAAGCAAAACTTTCCTTCGCTTGTGTATCTAATTTTTTTAGTTTTTCCACGTATGTTTCTGCATTTCGCTTATAATGTGTCGCATTTTCTGCATCTTTTTCAGAGAATATACGTGCGATTTCCTGCACATATTTTATTCCGTTAGACAGGTCTAGCCAAGCATGAGGATCCGCTTTTGTATGTTCTTCACCGCTAGTTAAATAAAGAGGTTCTACATTTTTGCTAACTGCAAAATAATCTTTTCCTTCTTCTTTTTTAGCCGTTTCCATCAAGTTATCGAACCAACTGTTACCTGTTTCAAGATTCAATCCGTTGTACAAAATGACATCTGCGTCGCTTGCCTTTTTGATGTCTTCTGGTAGTACTTCATATTCATGCGGATCTGTTCCGACTGGTACGATACTGTGGATATCTATTTTATCTGTTCCGACCTCTTTTGCCATATCCGCCAAAATCGAATTGGTTGCCACGACTGACAGCTTTTCTTTACTTACTTCGTCTGCTTGATTTGAAGTTTGCTTTCCGCAGCCAACTAATGCTAATAAACTAATTGCCAGGATCAAAAAGAGTGATTTCTTTGTTTTCATCTATCTGCTTCCTTTCTGAAATAAAATTCCTTTTGTTGGAGAAAATAAAAAAGCAAGGATAAAAAATGCGGTACATGCTAACACGATCGTAGCTCCTGATGGCCAATTGTAGCTATAACTGAAAAATACGCCGACAACGGCACTGAACATACCGATTCCTGCAGCTGTAATGATCATTTTCAGTAAATGGTTCGTTAGCAAGTAAGCCGTGGCGGCTGGTGTGATCAACATGGCAATCACCAAGATCGTTCCTACCGTCTGCAAACTGACTACAGCCACTAATGTCAAAAAGAACATCAAAAGATAATGGATCAGCGATGTGTTCAGCCCATAAGCTTTTGCCATTGTTGGATCGAATGATGTGATCTTCAATTCTTTATAAAAGAAAAAGACAAATATCAAGACGATTCCGCTGACTAGTGCTGTCAGCAGCAGATCGCTCTCCCTAACAGCTAAGACATTCCCAAATAAAATATGATACAGGTCTGTCGCACTTTGAGCATATGAAATCAAGATGATCCCTAATGCAAAAAACGAACTAAAGACAATCCCAATCGCTGTATCATTTTTCAATCGGCTTCGCTGTGTCACGAAACCAATCACCGCTGCTGTCAACATCCCAAAAGCAGTGGCTCCAAAAATGTAACTAAAACCAAACATATAAGAAATGGCTACACCTGGAAGAACTGCGTGAGAGATAGCATCTCCCATCAAAGACATCCCACGTAAAATAATAAAGGAACCGATGACTCCAGAAGCAAGTCCTACAAGCATAGAAGTGACCAAAGCATATTGTAGAAATTGATAATTCATCAATCCATCAATAAAAGATTGGATCATTTTTTCTCTCCTCCTTTTACTAAATGTCCGATGATCTCACCATAGGCCAGTTGAAGATTCTTTGATGTAAAGACTTCTTGTACTGGACCAGAAGCGATCAGCTGTTTATTTAAAAGAACAACTTCATCGAAATATTCTTCTACTTTATGAAGATCATGATGGACGATCAGAATCGTTTTTCCTGAATTCTTCAACTCTTGCAAGATGTCAAAGATTTTTCGTTCACTCAATGCATCGATTCCTACGAATGGTTCATCTAAAAAGATCCACTCTGCGCCTTGAGCTAGAGCTCGTGCAATAAAAACTCTCTGAAGCTGACCACCCGATAGTTCGCTGATCTGTCTTTTGGCATAGTCTTCCATCCCTACTTTTTTTAATGCTTGTCTTGCTCGTTCTTTTTCTTTTTTCCCGGGCCGCTGTCCGATTCGTAAAGATGGATACGTCCCTAAAAGTACAACGCCTAACACATCGATTGGAAAAGAAAGATCCAATTCGCTTCGCTGCTCCACATAGGCTATCTTTTTACGGACTGATTTTACTGGCTGTCCTGAAAAAGTGACTTTACCAGTAGAAGCTGGTATCAACTCTAGCAATGCTTTCATGAATGTTGATTTTCCTGCGCCATTTGGTCCGATGATACCAGTGATTTTTTGTGACTTTATTGTTAAATTGATGGTTTTCAAAACAGTTTTCCCTTGATAAGCGGCTGAAAGGTCTTGAATTTCAATGGCCGTTCGTTCCAAATCCTACACTCCTTTTTAGGTTTCCCTAACTTTTTATTTAAATATAGTTTAACTAAAAAGGAAAGCATTTACAAGTAGAAAGATGAAAAAGTTTTTTTCGAATTTTCCTCGCATTTTATGAAAATTTTCTGTAGAATCACATCAAGAGTTCAATAAGGCTAACCTAAAAATAATACAACTATCTATTGAAACGTTTAATTATTTTTCCTGTTGACTCAACAACGAAAGGAGTTTTTGTATGGAAGAAGAAAAGTTAACTCGGAGTCTTAGTGCCCGTCATATCCAAATGATCGCACTAGGTGGAACGATCGGTGTCGGTCTGTTTATGGGTGCCTCCTCAACCATACGCTGGACAGGGCCCTCAGTGATGGGAGCTTATGCGATTGCAGGATTCTTTTTGTATTTGATTATGCGTGCTTTAGGCGAAATGCTTTACGTCGATCCTTCGACTGGTTCTTTTGCAAATTACGCGAGCGAGTACATCCATCCTGTGGCTGGCTACTTGACCGCTTGGAGTAATATTTTTCAATATATTGTCGTAGGGATAAGTGAAGTAATCGCTGTAGGATCTTATATGAATTATTGGTGGCCCAATCTGCCAGCAATTATTCCCGGCATCATTGTCGTCTTATTTCTTATGCTGGCAAATCTTATTTCTGTCAAGGCGTTTGGCGAATTAGAATTTTGGTTTTCGATCATCAAAGTCATAACAATCATTTTGATGATCATTGCAGGTCTTGGGGTGATTTTATTTGGATTTGGTAATCATGGCCAAGCGGTAGGAATTTCAAATCTTTGGAAAAACGGTGGATTCTTCACTGGCGGTGTCAAAGGCTTTTTCTTTGCATTATCGATCGTCGTTGCTTCCTATCAAGGGATCGAACTGATCGGAATGACTGCTGGCGAAGCAGAGAATCCTAAAAAGACGATCATTGAAGCTGTTCAATCCACTATCGGTCGAATCTTGATTTTTTATATTGGTGCCATTTTTATCATCGTGAGTATTTATCCGTGGAATCAATTGAGTGAGATTGGCTCGCCTTTTGTCCAAACTTTTTCTAAAATCGGCATTACATTTGCTGCAGGGTTGATCAATTTTGTCGTGATTACAGCGGCATTATCAGGTTGCAATTCAGGCATTTTCAGTGCAAGCCGTATGGTCTATACACTTGCGATAAATGGAAAGATGTCTAAAAAGTTTCTGAAATTATCTCGTCATGGTGCGCCTTTTTACCCTGTCGTAGCCATCTCAGGCGGAATCTTGATTGGTTTGATCTTAAACTATCTTCTGCCAATGTTCATCAACCAGTCCGAAAATATCTTTGTTTTCGTATACAGCTCAAGTATTTTACCTGGTATGGTTCCTTGGGTGGTGATTTTGATTAGTGAGATTCGCTTCAAAAAGACTCACGCAGATAAAATGCATGATCATCCTTTTAAAATGCCGCTGTCTCCTTACACGAATTATGCGACACTTGCTTTTTTAGCTATCGTGTTGATTTTCATGTTTATCAATCCTGAAACAAGGATTTCTTTAATCATTGGTCTCGTTTTCTTGCTTTACATGACGATCCATTACTTTATACGCGAAAAAAGAACCGCCAAATAAAAAGAACGAAGCTTCCATCAAGGGAGTCTTCGTTCTTTTTATTGCTTTTATCAATTCAATTTTAGTGTCTCACCGGGAGTCAGGAAATAGTCATCCATACTCATCCCATTCAGTGACAAAATCGTTTCTACTGGTACGCCAGTTCGCTCAGCTATTTGATTTGGACCTTCTCCTTCTAAAACAACAGTTGTCGCAGCCTGTGACGTCGTACTGCTAGTAGTCGTTTCAGTGTTTTCTGTTGTGTCTTGCGTTGTTCGAGCTTGCATTCCAGAAGATTCTGTTGATTCTATCGTCTCAGACTCAGAAGATGCTGTTTCTTGTGTGCTTGTTGACTCTGCTTGAAGAGAAGCGCTCGTCTGCAAATATATGTCGGAAATCTTAGCGACATGATTCGTATAGTTAGCCGATAGCTGATTGATCAAGGTATCTAAGGCTACACCGTCTTTATTATCTGCTGACTGATACGCTGCACGTAATTTTCCGATTCCTTCATCGGAGATTGCTTGGAGCTCACGTGCTTTTTGGTTAGCAACTGCGGATAAACCAGCTATGCCCTCTTGATTTCCTTGGATTTCTGTTTGGTATTCTTCAATCAACACAGGTGTCTTTTCTTCCATCTTTTTCGAATAATCATTGACGATTGCTTGGAGTTGCTCTGGCAAATCATCTGCTGTTTTTTCTTCAGAAGTTTGTGTTTCTTTTGTTTCAGTTGATGCCTCACTTGTTTGTTTCGCATCTGTTTTCTTTGTCGTTGTTTCCGTTACGGTCGTGCTTTTTGCATCTGACGAATTTTTCCCGTGAAAATACAGCCCTGCTACTCCTCCTGCTATGATCAAAAAAACGGCAACTGCTGCCCCAATCATGATCATCCGCTTACGTGCTGCCTGTTTTTGCTGTCTTCTTCGGGTCATCCGAACGTTTTCTCCCCACTCATTTTCATCATACATTTTTTTCACCACCAATTTTTATGTATAACAGCGTTATCAAACGCTTCATATTCTTATTGTAGCAAATAATTGTCATTGTGCACATTTTTATCCTTGTTATTTATAAGAAAATTTCACCAGTTGAGATGATTCCAAGATCGTCCGTCGATTTCTCCTTGCAACTGCGTTGTTCGTTCATCTATCTCAGCCATCAGTTTCTTTATCTCATATAAGAGTGCACGGTCTTGATATTCTGATTTTTCACTTAATTCATCTAATTGTTGGATCAACCATTCATTTGTCATAATGAAGTTCCTTTCATTTCTTGCAGTGTAAAGCTCAAGTCTTCGATCTGCTCTTTTGCGTCAGTCAGTGCTTCTATGATATATGTTTGTTTTTCCGAATCTTCTTCCTGCATTTTCTGATTTTCCTGTACTCTTTGAATAAACCAGTCAATCCGTTGAGTAAGCGATGGCTTCCCTTCCAATGAGAGATACTGCTGATAAGCAATTAGCTTCTCCCAACGTTTTTCTTGGGATAAATACATAAATTGTGCTAAAACGAATGGCGAAAGATAAGTCATATGGAATTTGTTTGCGATTCGCTGATATGGTCTCAAAAATTCGGAGATCGTATATTCTTCTTTCCCTCCAGCTTGATATTCCTTTTCCGCCACACCTGTTGTCAATACGATCCCTAATTCTTTTCCTTCTAATACACGTGTTGCTTGTTCCAACACATTATCTTGCCAAATTTTTAAATGAGCAGGGGAACTATACCAGTAAAACGGAAACTGAAAAATGATTCGATCATGCTGTGCCAGGAGCTGTAGCTCAGCCTTTACATCTATCTTTCCATCTGGATAACTTGATTCTAAATGATGCCAAGTAACGGATAAACCGGAAGAAGCTTCTTTGAAAAATTGCTGATTCAGAGATTCCTCCATCGTTGGATGGCTGATGATGATAAGTGTACGCATCCCTTCTCCTCCTTTTTTAGTCTTCGTTTTACAGTGTAGCATAACCGCCACAAGTTTCTTTTGCAGATGCTTGTCCTTTTGTCCAAGCAAATTAGGTCGTCCAAGAGACTGCAGTTTGTTTTTCCAACTGTTTTTTCAAAGTATCCAAAGCAATATTCTTGAAATTTTCGTTTTTCATCCGTTTACGATAGTTCGTAGCCGTTTCTCCGGTACTTTTTTTGAACATCCGGCTAAATACGACTAGACTATTGAACCCTACTTGGTAGGCAATGCTTTCCACGGATTCATCCGTCAGGGAAAGAAGAAACGCCCCTCGATTAATCCGTACCCCAATCAAATATTCCTTGATACTGGTGCCCATATGATTTTTGAATACTCGTGACAAGTGACTCCGGTTGACAGCTAAATGCTGGGCGATTTCCTCAACAGATAAATTTTCCGCATAATGTGCCTCGATGTATTTGACTGTCTCAACAGCTAAGGAGGAATGAACTTTTTGTACGCCACCGCTGATCTTTCCGCCGTCTTTTAAAAGGACTGATAAAAAACGGTAGGTTAGTGCTGTTAACTGTAATTCATTTTCCAAGGTTTCTTCCGTATCTTTCATACACTCTAAAATAATGTCGATATATTTTTGTATATCGGAAGAGACCATCGTGTACTGGTCTTCTTTGAAAAGCGACTGCCGGATGATTTCTTCTGCCGCATGTCCACCGAAAGAAAGCCAGCAATACATCCATGGATCTTCTCCATCTGATAAGTAAAATGTCGAGTCTCCTGGACGAATCAAGAATAGATCTCCTTTTTTCAATTGAAACTGTTGATTTTTCACATGATAAGATCCTTTGCCTTCCATCACGACGTGTAAGATGTAATCATTGCGAATAGCAGGACCAAAAGAATGAAACGGCATCGTTTTAGAGAAGCCGCAAAAATCAAAATACAATTCTTTTTCTACTTGTTGATGTTCCTTTTTTAAAAAAATCGATTGCTCCATTTCTCCCTCTCCTTACTTCTTTAGTATAATGCAACAAAAAGTTAAATAAAAGTCACAGAAATATATTAAAAAGGAAGCGATTTCTTGTTAAGTTTAAGTCATTAAAAGATCTTTGTTATTCGTTGTAACCGGTTTACTTAGTATTATATATTGAACAGGAGAGGAATACAGATTATGAAAAGCAAAATGATCCAACGTATGTCCTACGCTTTAGGCGCTTTTGGACACGACACATTCTATGTTACATTAAGCACTTATTTTATGGTATTCGTGACAAGCCAGATGTTTGCAGGAACAGATAAGGCAACGAATGCAAAAATGATTGCTACAGTTACAAGCTTAGTTGTAGGTATCCGCTTAGTTGAAATTATTTTTGATCCTTTGATTGGTGGCGTTATTGATAATACCCGTACAAAATATGGTAAATTCAAACCATGGTTAGTTATCGGTGGTATTGTTAGTTCTGTACTCTTGGTAGCAATCTTTACCAATTTCTTTGGCTTAGCTACTCATAATACGACTTTATTTATCATATTGTTTGCAATCGTTTTCATATTGCTGGATAGTTTTTATTCATTCAAGGATATCGCTTTTTGGTCAATGATTCCTGCTTTGAGTACGGAAACAAAGGAACGTGAAAAATTTGCTACGTTTGCTCGTTTCGGCTCTTCTCTAGGTGCAAATGGTACTACACTAGTCGTTGTCCCTATCGTTACTTTCTTTACTTATCTTGTTACTCATAAACATATTGAAGGCGCTTCAGGTTGGTTCTGGTTCGGTGTGATTGCTGCTGTTATTTCAGGCGGTACTGCAATTATCACTGCCTTGGGAACAAAAGAAGTCGATACTGCGATCCGTCAACAAAATGAAAAAGCCGGAATCAAAGATGTGTTCAAAGCAGTTGCTCAAAATGATCAATTGATGTGGCTTGCCCTTGCTTATATCGCTTATGCGATTGCTAATGTAGCAACGACTGCTGTATTGTTCTACTTCTTCAAATATGTACTTGGCCAACCAACTGAATTTTGGATCGTTGGTCTAGTTGCTGCCTTACTTGGTTTAGTAGCTGTTCCACTATTCCCAATGCTTACACGTGTCATCTCTCGTCGCTACGTTTACCTTGGCGGGATTGCAATGATGATTTCTTCCTACTTTTTCTTTACGATCGCAGGTTCAAGTTTGCCAATCGTTATCATCGGGTTAGTATTGTTCTACTTCCCTCAACAATTGATTTTCTTATCCGCTTTGATGACAATCACAGACTCTGTTGAATATGGTCAATGGAAAAATGGTATCCGTAATGAAGCTGTTACTCTCTCTATTCGTCCTTTACTAGATAAAATCGCTGGTGCTTTGTCTAACGGAATCGTAGGTTTTGTCGCTATCGCTTCTGGGATGACTGGTAATGCTACTGCTGCTGATATCACTGCTCATGGCGTAACGACTTTCAAAGCTTATGCATTCTATGCTCCTGCTGCTTTGATGATTTTCTCCGCTATTATTTTTGCTTGGAAGATTACATTGACAGAGAAAAAACATGCACAAATCGTTGAGGAATTAGAAAACAAATTGGCTCCAGCTGATACAATGGAAGATGAACTTCACGATGCAGTAGTTCCTTCACATTAAGAAAGGATCTTGAAAATGAAGATTACAGAAAAAGATTTCGGTCAAGGTTATCATTTGATAACCTTGGAGAATAAAAACAAGCTAGTACTTTCTGTCTCTGATTTAGGTGCTAGGATCGTTTGTTTAAAAACAAATGATCAAGAATTAGTTTTGGGATTTGACACCGCTGAAGAATATATCGAAAAAGACCCGTATATCGGCGCGTCTATCGGTCGCACCGCAGGGAGGATCGAAAATGGCCGCTTTTCTCTCAATGGAAAAACTTACCAATTAGCTACAAATCCAAATACTGGGCATAATCTGCATGGTGGTTCTCCTGGATTTGAATTAAAAAAATGGTCTTATGTCATTTTGAATGGCGAAAATGAAGCTGCTGTCATTTTTACTACTACAAGTCCCGACGGAGAACATGGTTTTCCAGGTACATTGGATGTGGAAGTCCGTTATACTTTGACACAAGATAATATCTGGCGAGTGACCACTCGCGGCATCAGTGATCAAGATACTTTATTCAATCCGACAAATCATGTCTACTTCAACTTGACGGGAGATGCTTCTCAAACGATCGATCAACATGAGCTTTGGCTCAATAGTGAAGCTTACGCTCCTTTACGAGCAGACAGTATTCCTATAGGAGTAAAAGAAAATACTGCAGGGAATGCTTTCGATTTTCAAACGCCTAAAAAACTAGCGACCGTTTTTGCTAGTGATTTGGATCAAAAAGAACTCGTTGACGGAATCGATCATCCATTTTTCTTAAAAGAATCTGGCTTGGATAAAGAAGCTGCTCGCTTGACTAGTCCGGATAAAAAAATCCAAGTAGATATCGCTACAGATGCTTCTAGTATGGTTATTTTCACTGCAAATTTCGGTCCAGAAACACCAGAAATGCGTGGTCGAAAACTGGCACATCACGGCGGCATCACATTTGAGACTCAAACAGCTCCAGGGGCAGAGCGTTTCTCAGCATTTGGTTCGATTCATTTAAAAGCCGGAACAGCATTTGAAACAGTGACAGAATTCAAAATCAAAACAAGAGAGGAATAACTCATCATGGAAATCAAAAGAAGCTTAAACACAAAATTTGCCGAAACATTCGGCCCTAAAAAAACGACACAATACTTCTCGCCAGGTCGCATCAATTTGATTGGTGAACACACCGATTACAATGGCGGTCATGTCTTCCCTGCTTCTATCACTTATGGAACACAAGGTGTCGCCGCACCTAGAGACGATAATAAAATATTAGTTTATTCCACAAACTTTGATGATATCGGTGTCATCAGTTTTACTTTAGACGAGCTAGAATATGATAAAAAAGCAAATTGGGCAAACTACGTAAAAGGAATGATCCTTAAATTAAAAGAAGCTGGACACCCAATTGATCATGGATTTGAGTTGTTGGTGGAAGGAACAATTCCTAACGGTGCAGGACTTTCCAGTAGTGCTTCATTAGAATTATTGGTAGGTGTTGTATTAGAAGATCTATTTGATTTAAAAACGGGTCGTTTGGAACTAGTTCAAACGGGTAAAAAAGTAGAAAATGAATTCATCGGTGTCAATTCAGGTATCATGGATCAGTTTGCCATCGGCTTCGGTGAGCTAGATCATGCGATTTTGTTAGATACAAATACGCTGAAATATGAAATGGTCCCAGTGAAACTAGATGGTTATGCAATCGTCATCATGAATACGAATAAACGTCGGGAATTGGCAGATTCAAAATACAATGAGCGCCGCAGCGAATGCGAAGAAGCCTTGGCACGTCTGCAAAAAACTTTGCCTATCTCTTCTTTAGGAGACTTAGATGAAGAAGAATTTGAATCAACTATTGACCAAATCGGTGATGATACATTGACACGCAGAGCTCGTCATGCTGTTTCTGAAAATCAACGTACTTTGAAAGCAAAAGCTGAATTAGAAGCTGGAAACTTGGAAGCATTTGGACAACTGCTAAATGATTCTCACCACTCTCTTCGCTATGATTATGAAGTGACTGGGATCGAGTTAGATACGCTAGTGGACGCTGCTCAAAAACAAGAAGGTGTCCTAGGTGCACGAATGACAGGAGCTGGATTTGGTGGCTGTGCGATTGCTCTTGTCAAAGAAGAAAATATACCTGCCTTCAAAAACAATGTCTATGATGAATATATGAAAGTTGTCGGCTATGCTCCAGAATTTTATGTTGCACACATTGGAAATGGGACAACAAAGATTGATCCAGAAGCCGTTCATGTTTGATAGAAAAATCAATGAACACAGCTAAATAAACAAATACAAATAACCTCTCAGCAATTTTCAAACATGAGCAAAAGGCTCACATTTGAAAATTGCTGTTTTTTATTGACACAAAAAGGGAACATGTGTTCTAATTGTGTAGAAGAGGTGATTGTTATGTGGGCGAATCAAAATCCAGTATTTGTTTATGAAAAAGAACCTTCACGAGATATTTTATGTATTGATTGCAAATCTTTTTACGCCTCCGTAGAGTGCGTGGAAAAGGATCTTGATCCCCTTACAACTAAATTAGTAGTAATGTCCTATCCGTCTGATTCGACAGAAACACGGGGTAGCGGATTAATCTTGGCTTCCAGTCCTGCAGCAAAAAAAGCATACGGCATCACCAATATCAGCCGTGCCAGAGATTTACCCTTTCCCTATCCAAGTGATTTATATATTGTTGCTCCAAGGATGGCTTATTATATGGAAAAAAACAGAGAAATCAATACTATCTATAAAAAATATGCAGATGAAGCGAACCATCATGTCTATTCCGTTGATGAAAGCTTCCTTGATGTAACAAATAGCATGGCACTCTTTGGTAAAACGAATGCGTACGACATGGCTAAGCTGATCCATAAAGATGTATTTGAACAGACCGGAATCTACACGACTATAGGAATCGGCGATAACCCACTACTTGCTAAACTAGCCTTAGATAATGGCTCAAAAGACGGAAAACAAATGATTGCTGAATGGCGTTATGAAGATGTCCCAGAAAAGTTATGGACAATCTCAGATATCACTGACTTTTGGGGAATCGGCAAACGAACAGCAAAACGACTGAAACAAATGGGTATACATTCGGTTTATGATTTAGCTCACGCGGATTATTATCACTTGAAAAGCACGTTAGGGATCATCGGTACTCAGCTTTATGCCCATGCTTGGGGAATCGATCGAAGTTTTTTAGGACAAGAATATATACCAAAATCAAGAAGTATCGGAAATAGTCAAATTCTAGATAGAGATTATACGAGGCAAGAAGAAATCGAGATCGTTATCAAAGAAATGGCCGATCAAGTCGGCACTCGCTTGAGACGATCTGCAGCAAAAGCACAAGTAGTCAGCTTATGGGTAGGATACTCCTTAGGTTATCTTGACCCAAATGGTAAGACCGGTTTTCACCAGCAAACAAAAATCGAAGCGACAAATGCTAGCAGAAATCTAGCAGATGCTTTATTGACCATTTTCCACCAGCATTACCGCTGTCAGGATATTCGACGTATAGGCGTGAACTGTTCCAACCTCGTATACGCGACAGGTTTACAGCTTAACCTTTTTGAAGATCCTGAAAAGCAGATAAATGAAGCAAAAGTTGATTTTGTAGTCGATACGATCAGAAAAAAATACGGCTTTAAATCAATCATCCATGCGCATAGTCTCTTGCAAGGAGGACGCGCCATTGCACGTAGCTCTCTCGTTGGTGGGCATGCAGGTGGTATGAGTGGATTAGAAGGTGGAAAAGATGAGACGGACAGCAAAAAAATTCATTGACTATAACGAGTATCGAGATCGTCCATTTGGATTAAAATGGGGGACCGCTTTTGCGATGGAAGAACTAGTCAACGGTATCAAAAAAAATGAAGAAGAAGCACGCAAACAACCTCTCCCTAAACAACAAATGACATTACAAGAAATCGATAGTATACTGACAGAAGCTTTTTTATCTCGTAAAGCAGTAATCATCCAGCTCAATTTAACAGATGAATTTGGAAGACTCTTAGATGAGGTTGAAGGTCATTTCATTGGTGAAGCCTATGAAGATTATTTTATGATCGACCATCAGCCGATAGTTTGGGAAGACGTACGGCATATTGAGTTAAAAGAAACAAAAAAATGGTTTGTGACATGAGAGGCTGTTCAATCAGCATTTTGATCTTATTATTAGCTGATTGAACATCGTTTAGTGGAGGTTGCGAAAAAGTCGCTTAGTTTTGAGTATCAAGTCAAAGAGCTGATTTCACAACCTCTCTCTATCCATCTATCCGGTAAGATTCATGCATCACGTCTTCTTTGTTTAGTACGTAGAACCCTTTTTCTTCTGACCATTCGACATAAATCAGCTGTTTTACGTCTGCATAGCCTTCTTTCTTCAAATTCTCCAAAAGCCACGATTCATCTAGTTGATTGGATTGAAGTACTTTATGCTGGATTTGTCCTTCGTCCACTAGTAGGATCGACAAAGCTTTGTCATCATCTGATTTTTTCAATACACTCATTTGACCGGCATTCTCTAGGATAACATGTTTGGCATTTTCAAGAGAAAAGCATTCCTGCTGTCTTAAGATTGCTCGCAACTGCTCCATCTCGATATGGTTATTTGCCAACTCTGTCATGTTGATGACGCCGTCTTTGATTAAAACAGAGGGCTCGCCTTTAACCCAGCGATTGACTTTTTCATTTTTTTGGACGATACGTTCGATACCATAAATCATTACTGCCCAAAGCGCAATGGCAAATAGGACATGGCCTACATGGACATTGTCATCATAGGTTGATTCTTCTAAGATCCCCCCTAAAACAAGCGTATAGACTAAATCAAATGGTGTGATTTCCGACATGGATTTCTTCCCAAGCAAACGCACCACTAATAACAAGCCGATCAACCCGAATACCAGTTTCATTGTGATTGAAAAAACCATTCTTTCTCCCCCTAACTATCTGTTAATTAAATTATATATGCTTTCTCTCAAACACGCATGGAATATACAAGGAAGAAATGTATCCTTTCACTAAAATAAGGACTGTGACACGAGTCGTGTCACAGTCCTTATTCCGAACAAAAGGTGTTCCAGAAGTAGCTTCTTCGAAAAATAAGCCGAAATTTCACAAAAATTTGAGAAACAATTTCCGTAAATTCCTTCTTATTTCTTGAAGCTGACCACTTCTGTCACAACCTCTTTTCAAATATTTCGTTTCCTTATTCTACAAATGGTTCTTCTCCTAGTGCTTGTTGAGCGGCTAGATTCAACATGCTCCATTGTCGGTCAAAACCTGGTTGGAAGAAGAAGTCGGCTTCTGCCAGTTCTTCTAAAGTCAGTTTATTTTGTATCGCTAGTGCCAACACATTTCCTTGACCTGTAACATCATAGGTAGATAATACTGCTCCTCCTAGCAATTGATGGGTCATTGGATCTGAGAATAATTGGATGGACACTTTTGGATTTCCTTGTTCTTCTGGTACATATTTTGGTCGTAACGTATCTTCATAATAAGACACTCGTACATCTACTCCTGCTTTTGCTGCAGTGAAGCTATTTAATCCACTTGCTGCAAAATGGTAGTCGAAGACACTTAATGCGGAGGAACCTACGACTCCGCCGAACGGTTTATTTGGTACTTCTTCAAAAAGATGTTTTACTACATAACGTGCTTCTCTACGTGCAACAGTCGCTAAAGCGATCGGCATTTTTTTGCGTGCTGGGATAGAATAAGCAAGTGTAGCATCTCCTACTGCATACACATCTGGAAGATTTGTTTGCAAGTATTCATTCGTTTGGATCCAGCCACGTTCATCTAAGTCGACGATCCCTTTTAACCATTCAGTATTTGCCTTCACTCCAGCAGCTTGGATGACTAGGTCTGCTGGGATTTCTTTTTCACTTGTTTTGATCGCTTCCACTTTTCCGTTTCCGGTAAAGGCTTCGATTTTGGCGTTTGTCAAAACTTCAATACCGTTTTCATTTAGGTGTTGTTCTAAAATGTCTGTCATCTCAGCATCTAAATATGTGCCTAAGGGTCTGTCGATCACATCAAGCAAGACGACTTCTTTTCCAGCTTTTCGGCTTGCTTCTGCTGCTTCGATCCCAATGTAACCAGCACCTACGACAGCGATTTTTTTAATAGCAGGATCATTTAATTTTTCTTTGATTTTGGTTGCCCAATTGTATCCACGCATCAAATAGACATTTTCTAAATCTGCCCCTGGTACTGGCAAATTGTTTGGTTTGACACCAGAACTCAAGATCAATTTATCATAAGGATATTCTTTTGTTTCGTTATCTGATGTGCTAGTAACCGTTACTGTTTTTTTATCTGCATTGATCGTTTTTACTTCGTGATTATTTAAAATATGAACATTGGATTGCGGAAAGTTTTCTGGTCTGAAATTACGTACATCATTTACATCTGTTACCTTGTCTTCTAGATACAGCTCCATACCGCATGACATGAAGGAAACATAGTCTCCTGCTTCAAATAGCGTGATATCTACATTTTCACCGTATCGTGTCAATAGTTCCAAGATCGATTGATGCCCTCCATGAGATGCACCTACAATGACAACTTTGATTTTTTCCATTGATGAAACCTCCTTGAATATTCTTTTAAAATCATTCTAAACAATTTAAACTTAACATTACATCAGTTATGAATCAAAAGAAACGCGCTCATTTGAACCAAATTTAAAAAACAATCGGCAGCTTGCAGAATATACCGCAAAGATGTCGATTGTTTTTTGAGAAAATTCATGAATTACTGTTCTGTTAAAAAGTCTTTGATCCGTTTGCACGCTTCATGTAAGTTTTCCATACTGCTAGCATAAGAAATCCGTATATAGCCTTCTCCTTCTGGGCCAAATGCAATGCCAGGGATACACGCAACTTTTGCCTGTTCCGCTAAGTCTACACAAAACTGCCAAGAGTCGGTTTGAATGACAGCTGGGAGTTTGCAAAATAAGTAAAATGCACCATTTGGCTGAGTCACTTCAAATCCTAAAGGCGCCAATTGCTGGACCAGATAGTCTCTCCGTGTTTGATATTGTTCTTTCATATTCTCGCTATCTTTTACTCCATTTATTAGCGCTTCAGTCGCAGCTTTTTGCGACATCGTTGTAGCCGCAGTCACCAGATATTGATGGACTTTAATTAGTTCGTCAATAAGGGCTTTTTGAGCAAAAATAAAGCCTACTCGCCAACCAGTCATCGCATGTGACTTGGATAACCCGCTTATCACGATTGTTTGTTCCGGAAGATAAGAAGCTATGGATATATGCGTTCCAGTGTAAGTCAATTCAGCATATACTTCATCACTTATAACAAATACCGGATATTTTTTTAAAACTTCAGCGATTGCTTCCAACTGGCTTGCAGACAATGTCGTTCCAGTGGGATTGTTAGGATAATTTAAAATGACTGCTTTGATAGCTGATCCATATTGTTCAAATGCTCGTTCAAATTGTTCCGGCTGACAAACAAACCCTGTGTCAGAAGTATTTATCGGAATCAATTCAGCACCAGCTAGTTCCACTAATGGCTGATATCCTGAATAAGCAGGCGCTGGAATAAGAACCTTGTCTCCTTCTTCTAAAACAGATAACAATGCAGAGGCAATCGCTTCCGTTGCACCAACCGTCGTCAAAACTTCCGTTTGCGGATCATAAGTTAATCCATAACGCTGTTGCTGAAACATACAAGCAGCTTCCCGCAGTTCCTCCAGTCCTCTCATTTCGGTATAGTGAGAAAAGTCTTCTTCAATCGCTGCTATTCCGGCTTGTTTGACATGTTCGGGAGTCGGAAAATCCGGTTCTCCCAAGGTGAGCTTGATCACATCTGGTATCGACGATATTTGCTGATCGAATTGCCGTATTTTAGATACTTCTATTCTAGAAAGTCTGGGATTAAATCGATTGGATAAATTCATCATTATTTACTCGCTCCTCTTTTGAACTGCTATCGATTTTTTCAAGAAGATTTTCTGTAAAAAGAATCGTTTTGTACCATTCTACACCATTTTCTAAAACATCCATATCAAAATCGAACGTCGGATCATGTAAAGCAGGGGTATCACCGACACCTAAAAAGAAAAATACACAAGGATATTGTTGCGTATATATGCCAAAATCTTCGGCTTGAAGAACTGGATCCTCTAATTCATGTAATTTGTTTGAATCCGACAACGCTGCATATAAGCCTCCATGATTGATCACAGCTGGATAGCCGTCATTATAGCGGAAAGAAATAGTTGCTGCAGAGTGAAACTGTTCTGCTAAATGAGCTAATCCCCTCTTCAAATAATTTTGCATATCTGAACTGTAAGAACGGATACTTCCGGATACAATAACTTCTCCAGCTAAAACATTCCGGATCGTTCCACCTTGGATTTGACCAAATTTCATTAGATGATTCCACTCTGCCGGTAATTGCCGATCAAAATCATAAACATTCTTCAAAAATCGTACAGCTGCCTCCAGACTATCGATTCCTTTTTCACTAGAAGCAATATGCGCGGACTGGCCCTTGATGATAATGTCTGTTTCACTGCTTTGTGCCATCAAAGGTCCTGGTCGAGAAAAAACTTCTCCTTTAGCTAGTCCAGGCCATAGATGAAAGCCAAATATTGCTTGTACTTCATATTTATCTAACAATCCTGACTGAATAACACTTTGTGCGCCGCCGGAAATTTCTTCTGATGGCTGATAAATCAGTACTACATTATAAATAAGCTCCTCGATGTGTTCAGTTATAAAGTCGGTCAACCCTAAAAGCATCGCCATATGTCCGTCATGACCACATGCATGCATATACCCTTCATGCTTAGAAGCAAAAAAGAGATTTGTTTCTTCTTTGACTGGCAGTGCATCGATATCTGTTCGAAAAGCAATCGTTTCTTCTTGTTGATTATCAAAATAAAGAAGCAGTCCTGTTTCGCCGATTTCATGGATAACGGCTCCACTATTTTTTACTTGTTCATATAAATATTTTTTTGTTTTGAATTCATGAAATCCGATTTCAGGAATTTGATGGAGTGCCATTCGATATTCTTTCAGCATCCGTATTCACCATCCCTTCATAGATACCCTTCACTACGGTTTCATACTGATCATTCGGTACACCGATGATTAGATTCAACTCCTGTGCTCCTTGTGATAAGATCGATGTGCGAATTTCTAATTTGTTCAATATCGATAACACTTTCCCAGATAAACCGATCAATTCTTTATGCGGTCCGCCAACGACAGAGATCAAAGCTAAGTCTTCAATCACGACGATTTCTTCCACGCCAAGTGTTTCTTTTAATTCTTTTGTGATGAGAAATAATTTATCGGCAATCGCTTCTGCTGAAACGATCACTCCGATATTGTCGATCCCTGAAGGAATATGTTCGATTGATATCTCATGTTTAGCAAAAATGCTCATTGCTTTCCAGATAAACCCGATTTCATCAGACATATGACGTTTGAATAAAGTGATCGAAAGAAAATCCTTGCGTCCAGCTATTCCTGTCAGTCCATTTTCCTTTTCCACTTCGTGATTCGATATTTTTGTTCCTTGAGCGAAAGGATCATTGGTATTTTTTATTTGGATGGGGATATCCGCCTCTTGAACTGGGAAAACAGCTGCTTCATGAAGAACATTAGCCCCCATATAAGCCATCTCTCTCAGTTCTCTAAAAGAGATTTCCTCGATGATTTTAGGATGATCGATGATTCGCGGATCAGCCATCATGATTCCTGAAACATCTGTCCAATTCTCATAACTCGCCGCTTGTAGCATCTTCGCCAGTATCGCGCCAGTAATGTCGCTTCCCCCACGTCCCAATAATTTTTCTTTGCCTGCAGGGTTTGCCCCGTAAAATCCTGGAACAACCATTTTCGGATATCTTTTAAATGCTTTTGTGATTTCCTGTGCTGTTTTTTCCTCATCGATTTTTCCATCATAGTCAAAGAACAGCAGGTCCTTTGCATCAATGAACTGGTAACCAAGATACTCAGCCATCAGTCGAGCAGTCAGATATTCACCTCTGCTTACTAAATAATCTTCAGTTATCTTTTCATCTTCCAGTTGTTTTTGTATGCGTGCCAGTTCCTCTTCCACAGGTAACTGCAGGTCAAGAAGGTCTCTTACTTGAACGAAACGTTCACAGATCCTTTCCCAAAGAGGTGTCCAATCAACATGATGCTGAAGGTAGGCATAAATCAAATAAAGTAAGTCTGTTACTTTGTCATCATCTGATGTACGTTTGCCTAAAGCAGAAACAACGATCACTTGACGATTGGGATCTGAAAGAACAATTGTATGGACTTTTTTGAATTGTTCTTCATGAGACATCGATGTTCCGCCGAATTTTGCTATTTTCAGCGTATTACTCATCTTGCCACCTCCGCTATTTTCTGCATTAAAGCTACAGCAATCTGTACGGCATTTGCAGCGGCTCCTTTGCGTATGTTATCGGCAGTTGTATAGAACAACAGTCCGTTCTCTAAAGAGGTGTCTTTTCTGATCCTCCCAGCATAAACCGTATCTGTTCCTTTAGCAAGAATGCTCGTTGGATATTTATGTGCTGCTAGATCATCTTCTAATTGGATCCCTGGAAACTGACTGAGACACTCTTTAACTTCTTCAATCGTAAACTCTTTTTGCAACTGAACGGCCACCGAGACTCCGTGTCCATTCTCGATTGGCACACGTACACAAGTTGCTGATACTGGCAAATCAGGCTGATGCAGAATCTTACGGGTCTCATTTATCATTTTCTGTTCTTCTTTGGTATAGCCATTTTCCAAAGGCTGATCGATTTCTGGAATCACCGTTTGACTAATATTATAAGGATACAAAGCTGGTTCCTCGTCATTTTGCGTGCGATAAAGATCTTGGATACCTTTCTGTCCAGAACCAGAAACTGCTTGATAGGTCGAATAATTGACTCGTTGGATTCCAAAAGCTTCTTGTAAAGCTTTAAGCGGTAGTACCGCTTGAATGGTTGAACAATTTGGATTCGCAATCAGCCGATTCAATGTATAGTCTTCCAGATTAACCTCTGGAACGATCAATGGAATATCCGAATCTTCTCGCCATGCCGAGGAATTATCTATAACAAATAATCCTTGACTTCTTGCGATTGGCGCAAACTCTTTGGATACAGAAGCACCTGCAGAAAATAGCGCTAAATCATATCCTTCAAATGAAGTTTCTGTCAATTCCTGTACAGTGTGTTTCTTCCCCTTGAATACACAAACTTTGCCAGCTGAACGTTTTGACGCTAATAATTTCAATCGTCCTACTGGAAAATCATATTCTTCTAACACTTTGAGCATCGTTTGTCCGACTAATCCGGTTGCCCCCACAATACAGGTATCTATTTCGCGCATTTTTCTCCATCTCCTCTATAATTCGCGTAACGCAGCAATCAATGCTGTATTTTCTTTTGTCTGATCATCACTTATTTTCAAGACTCGTGCAGGTATCCCACCGACAACAGTACCTGCTGACACATCTTCTAAAACCACTGCTCCTGCTGCCACGACTGCATCTTTTCCGATATGGACACCTTCAACAATCACTGCATTCGCACCTATCAGTACGCCGTCTTCTACGATAACCGGTTTAGCCGATGCGGGTTCGATTACACCCGCTAAGACAGCTCCTGCACCAATATGGCAGTTTTTGCCCACTGTCGCTCGTCCACCTAAGACAGCACCCATATCAATCATCGTGTTTTCACCGATTACTGCACCGATATTGATAATCGCTCCCATCATGATCACGGCATTGTTGCCGATGGACACTTGATCTCTGATAATAGCACCTGGTTCGATACGGGCATTGATTTTTTTGATATCCAACAAAGGAACTGCACTGTATCTTGCAGCAGTTTCGATTTCGATTTCAATGATTTTTTCCGCTTCAGCTTCTAAAACCGGAGCAATCGACTCGTAATCACCAAAAACAACGAAGCTGTTTCCTTCACCAAAAACTTTGCTGTCTTTAAATTTGATTGGCTCGGTTACATTCAGATAGACTTTCACAGGCGTCTTTTTAGATGCCGTTTGAATGTAGCGGATGATTTCTTGAGCTTCCACGTTTCTTACACCCCTTTATCCATTAATAAATCTTCTAATTTGTAATAACCTGGTGGCTGATTTTTCAACCAGTCCGCTGCTTCTACTGCACCTGCAGCAAAGATTCGATTAGAAAAAGATTCATGTTTGATCGTAAATACTTCATCGGGAGCTGCAAACATTACCTCATGTTCACCAGGTAAAGAACCTGCACGAATACTGTGTACACCAATTTGATTTTCTTCTCTTTTTTGTCCTTGCCAGTTGTATACAGGCTGAAGCTTTTGTACTTCTTGGATTGTTTGAAGAAGCATATTCGCGGTACCAGATGGTGCATCTTTTTTACGACTATGATGTTTTTCAATCAGTTCGATCTGCCAGCCTTGCAACATTGCAGCTGCTTGCTTGATCAGTTGGTTCATCACCATGATGCCTAACGAAAAATTAGCACTATACATCACAGGTACCTGCTTGGCATGTTCTTCCATTTCTTGGAACTGTGATTGTGTATAACCTGTCGTGCCAATGACTAACGGAAGTTGATAAGACAAGCTATACGAAAGGATCATCTCTAAATTATCTGGATGAGAAAAATCAATAAGCAGTTCTGGCAGTTCCGTAAAAGTAAGTGTAGTTGCTTCTTTAGATGCCGTCCGTAAAAGAAGGACCGTGTCTCCTCTTTCTTGTGCAACTTCTTCGACTCTATTCCCCATCTGTCCACTGCCAATCAGTCCGATTTTCATTTTTCAACCGTCCTTTCCCTTAGCAAAAGCTGAGCTAATTGTTTCTTTTTCTCTTCCGAAAGGGACACTAAAGGCAGGCGTAGAGGTCCTGAAGGTAAATTTAATAACGACATAGCTGCTTTGACAGGAATAGGATTGGTCTCACTGAACAAGGCATGGATCAGCTCAAGTGCATTTAATTGTTTTTCTTTTGCTTGCTGCCATCTTCCGTCCATCGTATCTTTTACTAACTCATGGACTATTTTAGGCTGGATATTTGCCCATACACTGATTACACCGCTCCCTCCTACACTCATTACTGGCAGGATCAAATCATCATTTCCGCTGTAAAGACTGAATTTTTCGCTAATCAATCGAGCGGCTTCCATCACATAAGCCATATCTCCTGAGGCTTCTTTCAAACCAATGATATTAGGATGTTCTGCTAAATTTACTAGTACATGGATTGGAATCGACATGCCTGTTCTAGAAGGGACATTATATAAAATAAGCGGGATTGGTGATGATTCTGCAATTGCTGTGAAATGAGCAGCTAATCCTGCATCACTTGTTTTGTTGTAGTAAGGAGTGATGACCAAAAGTGCATCTGCGCCCAAAGAAGCAAAATGCTTCGCTTTTTCAATCGTTTCTTTCGTATTATTCGTTCCAGCTCCTGCAATCACCGGCACACGGCCAGCCACTTTCTTTACTGTCAGTTGAAGGATCTTCTCCTCCTCAGATTGTGTGAGTGTAGAAGATTCTCCTGTTGTACCCAAAACTAATAATCCGTCTGTTTGTTCATCTAAATGGAATTGGATCAATTTTTCCAAACCAGCATAATCTACTGATCCCTCTTCATTCATCGGCGTGATCAGCGCCACGATCGAACCTTTTATCATCTTCATTCCTCCAATATTCTTGTCCATTCATGAACTGCTGGACCAGCCATTTGTATCGTATCCTCACCAGAGATCATCAAGTCTCCTTGTTCCAAGTGAACGACTACCTGATCTGCTGAAATCTTCCCAGTTTCCTTCGCAACCGCATAAGAGGCACAGCAACCTGTACCGCAAGCAAGTGTCCAACCTACTCCTCTTTCATAGGTACGGACGGTCAATTCCTGTTCATTGACTACTTCTACAAAGTTGACATTGGTTTTTTCTTTGAACAAAGGATGATGACAGATCAGTTCGCCTCTTTTTTTCCAGACTTCCTCACGCGAATTTTCAACAAAAACAACGGTATGGATCGTCCCTAAAAATAAACTAGTGATTGTTACTTTTTCGCCACCAATCTCTATTTCCTGGTTTTTTATTGGATAAGATTGCGCAGCTTTGATTTTTTCTGGAGAATCATCTGGCACTCCCATATCTACGCTGCAATAAAAAGGTGAGGGAGCCAACACCGTAATTTTTCTTGTGCCTGCTAACGTCTCTACGTCGAATTCCTGTTCATCCATCCTATTTTGATCATTCACATATCGAGCAAAACAGCGAATACCATTTCCGCACATAGGGGCACGGCTACCATCTTTGTTGTAATAGATCATTTCCAACGGATCGGTTTTTACGGCGATCAATCCGTCTGTGTCATATTTTTCTTTTGCACATAAAGAAGCAGCTAATTGACTATAATCCGTATCCTCTGTGTAATCTAATAAGATAAAATCATTTCCACAGCCATTATATTTATGAAGGATCATAAGAAACTTCCCCCCTTAGTAGATCAGAAAATACTTGTCTGCGAACAACCAGTCTCGATTGACCATTATTGACAAAAACAACTGCTGGTCGTGTCGCTCGATTGTAGTTGCTGCTCATCGAATATCCGTAAGCCCCCGTGGAATAAACAGCTAAAAGATCACCCGATTTTGCTTTCGGCAAATAAGTTTCTTTGATTACCACATCACCTGATTCACACATTTTCCCTGCAATCGTCACTTTTTCTGTTTTTTCTTCCGACAGTTTTTCTGCTAAATCACAATCGTATGCTGCCTGATACAGAGCTGGGCGGATATTATCTGTCATCCCGCCATCTACAAAGTAATATTTTTTATGTGGTGTCTTTTTGATGAAGCCAATCGTGTATAGTGTTGTACCAGCTTCCCCAACAATACTTCTTCCTGGTTCGATCAGTAGTTGACGAATCGTCAGTTTTCGTTTGTCCAAAGATTCTTCCGTATATTCAATCAGCTTTTTTAGTGCCTCTTCGATTGGGATTGGCTGATCATTTTGTGTATAACGAATCCCGAATCCTCCCCCGAGATTCAAGGAAAGTGGTTGGTCAAAATCGGTTAAGTAACTCGTCAATTTGTCGATTTCAGCTAGCCAAGCAGTAACATCAAAAATTTGTGACCCAATATGGGCATGAAAACCTTCTAACTCTAGATAACTGCTTTCTTTTATCAATTGGAGAGCTTGCTGACACTCTTTACTTTCATAGCTCATGCCGAATTTTGAATCAATATGTGCAGTGACTATATATTCATGAGTATGGGCTTCTACACCGACATTCAACCGAAGCATGACATCGACTTTTTTAGAATAGCGTTGGCTTAATTCTTCTAATAACTCGACTTCCATCAAGTTATCGGCAACAACATGCAACAACTCATTTTCAAGTGCATAGCTCAGTTCTTCTGGGGTCTTGTTATTACCATGGAAATAAATAGCATCTCTAGGAAAATCAGCTTGCAAAGCGGTATAGATTTCCCCACCGCTGACAACATCCAGCCCAAATCCATATTCATGGACTAAACGTAGCATCTCAATCGTTTGGAATGCTTTAGAGGCGTAAAGAACTTTTGTATCAAAATGCTTCGATACAAAGCCTCGCTTGAATGACAGCATCGTTTGTCTCATCTTTTCTTCGTCATACACATACAGAGGTGTCTTATACTTTTCTGCTAATGTGCTTGCTGTGACTCCGCCAATTATCAATTCTGTCATTTTTTCATTCCTCTTTTCACATTTTTTCCGTTTTTATTGGAATTTCATTTGATAAAGATTTGAATTTTATTGGAATAATATTATACAAAATTTTCTGAATTGTCTAGTATATTTCGAAATATTTTTTTAAAACAAAAATAAAAAAGGGGACAAAAAATAAAATATCCGAACTATTAGAAGAATATTCCTGCGTATTAGCAGAGGTTTATCGCTGTTTAGCGATGATAAACCCTTCTTTCTTCCATATCGTTCGGACATCTTAAATTTTTGAGTTATTTCAACTATTTTCACGGTTCCATGATATTGAAATAGTTGTTTGTATCTGCTTTAAAAAGCATGGACCAGCTTCGTGGTTCACCTGAGGAATCAAGCATTTGCTGGAGGAATGCTACTCTTTTTCCTTCATAAATAAGCGCGGCCTCCTCTTTGTCTGAAGAAATAGGATAATAAGTCAAAATTCCTTGCCAGTAATCGATGAAATAAGTCGTTGGCAATGAATGGATTTGACCATTTGAAAGTTGCCAGTCATCTGTGAACTTTACCATGCCCGTCTGTTGTTTTTTGGTCGAAATAGTATGGATGCTTAAATAATCCAGCAACATTTCTCCATTCATCTGTGCCGATAGCTCTGACGAATCAGCCGATTCAATTGAAAACAAGTCCACATCTTCCTTTAATTCCAGTGCTCCAGTCAAGTACTCATTTCGCCAAGCCCCAGATTCCGTTTGATACCCTAGTTGTGTCAACGACCGCCGGCAAAGCGCTCTTGCTTCTTTATTTTCAGGATCTGCGTAAATGACCAAATTCGTAACTTTTGCCACCCATTGATAATTTCCTTTTTCATAATCTTCATGCGCTTTTTCTAAGATAGCTTCTGCTCCACCCATGTACTTTACCGTTTGTTTCGCTTCCCGTTCAGGAGGAAGCGGATTCAAATTCACCGGATTTGAATCATACCAACCGATATACTTTTGATAAACCGCCTTGCTATTATGAGCAATCGTTCCGTAATATGGTCTTAGATACCACTGGTTTGTCAGCTCTTCTGGCAAAGCGACTTGTTCTGCTAATTCGTTTATGGTATACCCGGCATTGACAGCTTTAAGTGATTCATCATGAATTCCTTTATATAACCGTGCTTGGTCTAGTAAATACCTGTTAATAGCATCTGGTTCCTCCTCAGTGGCATACCGCGGCCAAGTATGCGCATGGAACAATACTTTTGCTTTTGGTCCATAGCGCCGTTGTGCCTCGATAAGGTATCTCGACCAGCTTTTTCCATCTCGTATCTGTGCCCCTCGCAGAGTATAAAGATTATGCATCGTACAAGTGCAGTTTTCTGCCATCCAAAGCGCTTGATATGCTGGAATATACGTATTCATTTCGGCAGGGGCTTCTGTGCCAGGGGTCAATTGGAAATCCAGATCTAATCCATCGATAGCGATTATTTTATTTTCAGTGATCTCACAAGTAGGAAGCTCAAAACTGATTGTGCCTGTAGATTGTCCTTGTCCAATCCCAACAGATAAGGAACCAAATGGACTTTTTTCTAAGGAAGAGCCATATTGAAAGACTGCTCTTCTTCCCATGGCCTTCCCTACCATAAGGTTCTCAGAAATAGCAGCTTCCGTAAATCCTTCAGGTACATAAATCGGAACAGAAGGATCTACTTTGAAGTCTTTAAACAAACCGCGTATGCCACCAAAATGATCGACATGGGAATGACTGATAATGATTCCTGCAAGATTCCCCTCCACTTCTGGATACCCGTTTTCATTAAACCAGCGATCCGCAAACTCAATCGCTGCTCTTGAACATTCGATACTCATCCATGTATCAAAGACAATCCATTTATTGTTTGGGATAAGAACCAGTGTGAGGTTGGCCATATCAAATCCCCGTAACTGAAAGATTTGCTCAGTGACACGAAAGAGACCCGTTTGATGGTTACATCGCGCATTTTCCCAAAGACTTGGATTCGCACAGTTTGGACATTCCTCTTCTAAAAATGCATAAGCTTTCTGGCTCCATATAACTTTTCCTTCTTGAATAATCTCTAAATGGTTAAAGGGAGCAACACAATTCTGGCTAGCTAACATAAATTCATGATTATCCGCAAAGTTTAATTGTTTTTTTACGTTGTTATTTTCTTTCTGTGTCTCTTTCGTCGTATGCTTCTCCATTATTCAGCCTCCGTTTTCTCTTTTTAAACTAATTTAATTATAATATTATTTTAATATAAAGAGAAAGAAAACGCTATCTTGATTATACAAGCAGTAGGAAAATAAAAGGAAACATGGCAATTTGAAACTATTTCAAATATTTATAGGCTTCGATAATCTCTTCGTACTTTTCTTTCGCATTTTCTTCTACGGATTTATCTGGATGATACTTCATGACTTTTTGTCGATAGGCATGTTTGATCTCTTCTTTTGTTGCCTGTTCATCTACACCTAAGATTAGCCTAAAATAAGCTTCCAGTTCAAAAGGCTCGTTGATTACTAAAGAAGTTTTTTTGTTGTTCTTATTTTGATTAGATGATTGTTGCGTATGCTCAGAAGTATCTTTCTTTTCATTTTTTTCTTTGAGTAAAAAAGTGAATAAATACGTACACTTACGAAAATACTTATTCAAAGAATGATAAACAACTAAACGGATACCAATTGCTACGAGAGAGATCGGAACTGTCAGCAAAATATTCCAAATCAAAGCTAATTGAAAAATAACATTTAATAAATAAAAAACAGTAACTAACGTCATACATGATCCTATGATCTGCAATGGATAAATACCATAAAATTGTAATAGACTAGACAACAGCAGGTAACTCAGTGGAATGCTTAAAAGAATAAATAATTTTACAGATAGATGCGCTTCTGTAAATCGTTGAAAATAATGGATGATAGGCTGAAAAAATTCTAATAATTCAATATATCGCCCACCTATTTCATTCGGAAGGAACATCGAAAACAAAACAACAATTATGTACAAAGCTACTTCTGGGAATGCAAGCGTTACAATTATTACCCATAACAAAAAAATCAAAAGATAAAAAAACAGTAATAGGATGAATCCCATAAAGATTCCTCTCTTTCAAAATATTCGACAGATCACGTCTTTCAATTAAATTGTATTTCAAAGTGTAAATAAAACAAATACTTTTTTATTTTTCAATCGGCTGATTCTACAAAAAACCTCTTGAAAGGCAGATCGGATGATCCACTTTTCAAGAGGTCAAACTATGTTTTTCAACTTCTTATCAATTCGTTAGCTTATTATTTTGACGCACGTTTTACATAAGAACCTTCTGCTGTATTGATTTCCAATAATTCATCTGTTTCGATGAAGTCAGGAACATTGACCACTAAGCCAGTTTCCATTGTCGCTGGTTTACCTGAACCAGTAACTGTTGCACCTTTGATTGAAGGTTGTGTTTCCACGACACGCAACACGACAGTTGTCGGTAATTGAACACCGATAACTTCGCTACCGAAGAATTGGATTTTTACTTCCATGTTTTCTAGGATATATTTCATTTCTTCTTCTACTGTTTCTACAGGAATTTCATATTGTTCATATGTTTCCAAATCCATGAAGAAAGCTGTATCGTCCATCGTGTACAAATATTGCACAGGTTTTGTGTCGATATGTGCTTTTTCAAATTTTTCTTCTGGTCTGAAAGTTGTGTCGTATGTTGCGCCTGAACGGACATCTTTCAGTTTCATACGCATAACTGTATTTCCTTTACCAGGTTTATGGTGGCTTGCATCCAGAACTTTAATCAATTTACCGTCTTGAACGAACGTCATACCGGCTCTTAAATCACTTGCTGAGATCATTATTTTTGCTCCTTCTTTTCTTTATCATAATCAACTTTATTGTATCAGACAACCGGACAGAAAACTAGAGTATTCTCTATCTTTTAAGGTTTCATGCCTATTTGTCAAAAAAAAATAAACACGGGTAAACGATACTATCGAAATTTTTTTCTTTCAAGCCTTTGACTTTTATTTTTTTTCATGCTATCGTTAATAAAAATTTTAATTGGAGGGATACACATGACAGTCAGCAACCAAAAACAATTGAATCGTTGCTGTTGTATGGTGCGTAAAAGCAGCATACTATTTGTCATGTCTATTAATTGCCCTTCATAGAATGAGTACCAGGTAATTTACCTTTTGTCTACTCAATTTTTCTCTATGTCTTTCAAGGAGCTGATTTAATAGTCAGCTCCTTTTTTTATTATCTTTTTTAGGAGGTCCATATGATTATCTCGACAATTACAGAAGCTATTGGTTCCACACCGCTTTATCGCTTTGACAATCAGCACTATTCTATGCCTAAAGGTTCTGCTATTTATGCAAAACTGGAATATTTAAATCCAGGAGGAAGTATCAAAGATCGATTGGGTAGTTATTTGATCAAAGAAGGACTTGCCCAAGGAAAAATCAATGAAAAAACGACGATCATCGAACCGACTGCCGGAAACACAGGGATTGGGATTGCTCTGGCCGCACTCACGCATCAGTTAAGAACGATTTTTGTTGTTCCAGAGAAGTTCAGCTTGGAAAAACAACAATTGATGAAAGCATTGGGAGCAAAGATCATCCATTCTCCTAGTGAGAAAGGAATCGTCGGTGCCATCAGCAAAAGTAAAAAACTTGCAGAAGAGATATCGAATAGCTATCTGCCTCTTCAATTTGAAAATAAAGATAATCCCGCTGCTTACTATTATACGTTAGGACCGGAAATCTTTCATGAAATCAAAGAAGATATTCATAGTTTTGTGGCGGGGATCGGTAGCGGTGGAACCTTTGCTGGAACTTCTACCTTTTTGAAAGAAAAATATCCCGATATTCGAATAATCGGTGTAGAACCAGAGGGCTCTGTGTTAAATGGCGGAGATCCAGCCCCTCATGAAATTGAGGGTATCGGTGTAGAATTCATTCCGCCGTTTCTTTCTCCCCTTTCAATCAATCAGATCGAAACAATCTCTGATGGAGAAGGGTTTAACTATACTAGGCAATTAGCACGAGAACAAGGACTATTAGTTGGAAGTTCGAGTGGTGCGGCTTTTGCAGCAGCATTAAGAGAAATTCGTCGTTTACCACCTGGTCATCGTGTCGTTACGATTTTTCCAGACGCAGCAGACCGCTATTTATCAAAAAACATTTACTTATAGGAGGAAAGAAACATGCATATTCAAACAAAATTGATCCACGGAGGCATCAGTGAAGATCCCACAACAGGAGCTGTCAGTGTACCTATTTATCAAACATCCACTTATCGACAAGATGGAGTCGGACATCCTAAGCAATATGAATATTCAAGATCTGGTAATCCTACTCGTTTTGCACTGGAAGAACTGATTGCTGATTTGGAAGGGGGTGTTCGAGGATTCGCTTTTTCTTCTGGACTTTCTGGGATTCATGCCGTTTTTTCTCTTTTTGAAGCTGGCGATCATATCTTATTAGGAGATGATGTCTATGGGGGAACATTCCGTCTATTTGACAAGGTTCTTACTAAAAATGGTCTCGAGTACACGATCATAGATACGAGCAATCTTGATAAAATAGAACAATCCATCCACCCCAATACAAAAGCACTTTATCTTGAAACACCTAGCAATCCGCTTCTAAAGATTACTGATTTAGAAAAAAGTGCCACTCTGGCTCATCGACATGGATTGATAGTTATTGCTGACAATACATTTGCTACTCCTTATTTTCAAAAACCATTAGATCTTGGTTCTGATATCGTTGTCCACAGCGGCACCAAATATCTAGGCGGACACAGCGATGTAGTAGCTGGTTTAGTGACTACTAGACATAAAGAGCTGGCTGAGCAGATTGGATTTTATCAAAATGCTATCGGTGCCGTTCTTGGTCCTCAAGATAGCTGGTTACTTCAGCGTGGAATCAAGACTCTAAGTGTTCGTATGGAGGAACATCAAAAAAATGCTTTTGCAGTAGCTGATTTTCTCTTTTCTCATCCAGCAGTAGAAAAGGTCTACTATCCAGGATTACCCGACCATGAACTTTATGGAATTGCTAAGCAACAAATGAGCGGCTTTAGCGGAATGGTTTCTTTTACTTTAAAAAATGAAGCAACTGCTATTCCTTTTATTGAATCTCTCCAACTATTTACTCTAGCAGAAAGTTTAGGTGGCGTAGAAAGTTTAGTAGAAGTTCCCTCTGTCATGACTCATGCGTCTATTCCAAAAGAAAAACGTGAAGAGGCTGGCATAAAGGACGGATTAATTCGTCTTTCTGTAGGAATTGAGTATGGTCAGGATCTCATAAACGATTTAGCTCAGGCATTTGACACAATCAAGAACTAGAAAGTCCACATAAATGGTTTAGCAGAAAAATCTAAAAAATATTTCAGATTGCTACACCTTGGAAACGATAAGTGTTAGAATCAAGTAGAAAGACGTTTTTGTAAATTTCACTAAATAATTCTTTAGTGGAAAACATCAAAACAAATGAACAAATAGATAGGAGTCTTACAAATGAGAATGAATGTCGAAAGTTTTAATCTTGACCATACAAAAGTCAAAGCACCTTATGTACGTGTAGCCGATCGAAAAACAGGTGCACATGGCGATGTCATCATTAAATACGACGTCCGCTTTAAACAACCAAATA
The DNA here is from genome assembly GCF_035725965.1 of Enterococcus sp. E5-162. Lineage (NCBI taxonomy): Bacteria > Bacillati > Bacillota > Bacilli > Lactobacillales > Enterococcaceae > Enterococcus > Enterococcus sp. E5-162. The sequence continues at coordinate 143,404 of NZ_JAPRFV010000008.1, forward strand.
AAGAACACATGGATATGCCAAGTCTGCATTCATTGGAACACTTGACTGCTGAACTAATCCGTAATCATGCGGATTATATCGTAGACTGGTCACCAATGGGATGCCAAACAGGCTTTTACTTGACTGTGTTGAATCATGAAAGTTACGAAGATATTTTAGATGTTCTGGAAGCAACGATGAAAGATGTCCTTGAAGCTACTGAAGTACCAGCAAGCAATGAAACACAATGCGGCTGGGCTGCTAGCCATACATTAGAAGGTGCGCAAGCCTTAGCTCGTGAATTTTTAGCAAAACGCGATGAATGGTCTGAAGTAGAAGCATAGTTTCTAAAAGAACGTAAAGGTGAGAAGCAATAAAGCTATCTTATCTTCGTAGTCGTTTTATTAACTATTTATTGTCTGAAAAGAGTACTAAACGAGAAAACAAATAGCTAGTTTTCAGTTTAGCACTCTTTTTATCATATAATAGAAAGGAGAAAAATTTATGTCTATCTATAATTTTGAAGTTGCTTTAGAAGACGGCACAGTTTATTCATTGGAAAAATATGCCGGCAAACCAATAATCATCGTCAATACTGCAACAAAATGCGGCCTAGCACCGCAATTCGAGCAATTAGAAGAACTTTATCAAGCTTATCAGTCACAAGGTTTGGTTATATTAGGCTTTCCTTCGAATCAATTTAAACAAGAACTAGCTTCAGCGACTGAAGCAGCAGAAGCTTGTAAAGCCACTTATGGCGTTACCTTCCCTATGCATCAATTGATTGATGTAAATGGAGAAAATACAGATCCTCTTTTTACTTATCTTAAAAATGAAGCTCCTGGTACTGTCACTAAAGCCATAAAATGGAATTTCACTAAATTTTTGATTGATCGAAATGGAAAAGTAATTGAACGATTTGCACCACAAACTTCTCCATTGAAAATGACCACTGCAATTGAATCCGTTCTTTAACTTAATAAAAATAAAAAAAGATGAACTATTTCTAGTTCATCTTTTTTTATTTGCGTGGCGACGTCCTACTCTCACAAGGGGCAACCCCTCACTACAATCGGCGCTAAGAAGCTTAACTTCTGTGTTCGGCATGGTTACAGGTGTATCCTTCTCGCTATCGCCACCACACTGTGGTG
>NZ_JAPRFV010000009.1:0-132929 GCF_035725965.1 Enterococcus sp. E5-162
GATAGGGACTCGTAGTCCTCAAGGCTTTGTTCGAACTTTCTTTCACTCTTCACTATAATCTAAAAATAGAAAATAGAGGAGAACATCATTCGTCAATGATGTTCCCCTCTAATCTTAGTATGTTTTTGAATTTTTCTAAAGTATAGCATTTAGATACAAATCAGATAGATTTTGCTTCTATCCTTAACAGCAAAGGAGGAGAGTATAAATGTACAAAATCTTAAAAGTCATATCTATTTTTCTATTGATGTTTATTATAGCAGCAAGCGCTTATGGTGTAAGCGAATATATGAAATTGCAAAACTTGTCTGAGGTTTCAAAGAAAACAGCAACCAACATGAATGTGAAATATTCAGCTGATGTAGCCACACATTTACCGGATCGGTTCAATGTACTGCTATTAGGTGTAGATACTGGAGAATTTGGTAGGACAGAAAAAGGAAGATCGGATTCAATGATTGCTGCCCATGTTAATCTTAAAAATGAGACAGTAAAACTTATCAGTCTAGAACGAGATACTTATGTTCAAATCGCAGGAAAAAATAGTTTTGATAAATTAAATGCCGCTTATGCTTATGGAGGAGAACAAACAGCTATACAAACGACAGAGAATATGCTTCATACTACTATTCCTTACTATATGACAATGAATATGAAGGGGCTAGAGAGTATGCTAAGTATTGTTGGCGATATTGAAGTGGTCAATGATTTTGCTTTCAACTTTGACCATTATGATTTTCCAAAAGGGTCCCTTACATTATCTCCAGAAGAAGCACTTGCATGGTCAAGAATGAGATATGATGACCCTAATGGTGATTATGGGAGGCAAATAAGACAGCAAAAAGTGATCAAAGCAATCATGCAGAAGCTGCTGACTATGGAATCCATACCTAAAATAGACAAAATCATCAATGTTCTAGGGAACAATATGAAAACAAATTTACCTTTGGGAGAATTATTTAAATTATATTTAACAAAGAGTACCAAATTTAAAATGAGTACGGATCAATTAAAAGGAGAAGAAGAAATAATTGACGGTATCTCTTACCAAAAAATGACTGACACAGAAATCAAACGAATCAGTCAGCAATTACAGTAAAGCAGGAGAGAGGCACATGATTAAAAAAAGTTTGATAACCCTTGGGACAATCGTCCTTCTAATAGGGATTACTGGTGGAAGCGTCTATATGACGAACAGAGTCTTCACGCCCTCAATGAACGAAAGTAAAACAATAGAAGATACTGAGATTTCTAGGAAACAAGAACGAACAAAATGGCAAAGTTCCAATTCTACCAGTCGGACGATCACCACAAAGGAACAGCAAGCAAAAAATGAAAAAAATAAAGAAACAGAAGTTACAAAGGAATCATCAAAGACCGTTGCTCTTACCTTCGATGATGGACCTAATCCCTCCACTACCCCAAAACTTTTAGAGATTTTAAGACAAAAAAACGTACACGCCACTTTTTTTGTTCTAGGGGAAAATGTTTCCCAACACGAACAGCTTTTACAAAAGGAGGTGCAAGAAGGTCATCAAATCGGCAGTCATACTTTTTCTCATAAGGATTTAGCTGGTCTATCTGACCAAGAAATCAGTGAGGAAATCACTCAAACAGATAACGCTATTTTGAAAGCAATCGGTAAAAAGCCAGCCTATGTCCGACCTCCGTATGGCTCTATTACAAAAAAAGGAGCAGCAATCATTCATCGACCAATGATCGAGTGGTCTGTTGATTCTCAAGATTGGCAATCCAGACAAAAGGAAAAAATTTTACAGCAAGTAAAAAGTACAGTATATGATGGCGCCATCATATTACTACATGATATCTATCCTGAGACCGTAGATGCTGTTCCTGTGCTGATTGATGAATTAAAAAAAGAAGGATATACTTTTACGACCATCAGCGATTTGCTAGATAATCCATCAAAAACAGAAAATTATTATGGGCGCAATGATCACCGACCCGCTTAGTCTAAAAAAGGAGAGATGTCCAATGATTCAAAAGCAGATGTATTTTATTAGAGGATATTACATTTTACTGCTGCTCGTTCTTTATCTTTCTTTTTATGAAAAAAGTGTTTTTTATTTATTTTTTACTAATACGATTCTGGCATATATCCCGATTGAATTAGCAAGGTGGGTAAAAGTCAGCAGCTCCAAACTAGTCTCTCTCGTGCTGATCTTATTCTGGCTACTGTTTTTTCCAAATAACTTTTATTTGTTCACCGATTTATTCCATCTGTCTTTGCTTTCACCTTACGATCCATCTACTATGATGATAAGCATGAAGATGGAAATTTGGTATAAATTATTGTTAGTCGTTCTTTCTGTTTTCCCAACCACATTTTTCGGTTGTGAAAGCTTATGGATGGTTACCAATGTAATTGTCAAAAAAATCGGAATAGGCGTCTATCAATGGTTAGTTATCAGCATCGTCTTGTTTATCAATGCTATAGGGATTTACTTCGGTCGCTTTTTAAGATTGAACAGTACGGATGTCTTCACTGACAGCAAGGAAACGTTCATGAGATTCGTTGAAGCATTTACCAAAATAGACGGTCCATCTTTTTTGTTGATCGTACTCATCTTTTTCTTTTCACTGATATTCGTGTATATTTATAGGTTAGGGATCAAATTTGCTCTATTGACAGAAAGAGAGGAACTGTATGAAGATACTAGTAGTAGAAGATAATCCTGCGATCAACAAACTTTTAGTTCGTACATTAGAAAAAAATGGTTATACAGTCTATTCGGTATTCACAGGTAAAGAAGCAGCCGATATCATTGAGCAACAGGAATTTGATTTGGTTTTGCTAGATATCATGCTTCCTGAAATCGATGGTTATGAAGTATTTGCGTATATGCGGGAATATGACCTTCCTGTCATTTTTTTGACAGCCAAAGATCAGCTTTCCGATCGAGTCAGTGGCTTAAGATCAGGTGCTGAAGATTATATAACAAAGCCATTTGATCTGGAAGAATTGCTGGCACGGGTGGAAGTTGTTCTTCGAAGAAATGGAAAAAACGACTCCAATAAATTACTGAAATGGCAGTATATCGAAATCAATGAAAAAACAAGAGCTGTCACCGCAAGAAACCAAGCTGTTTCTTTGACTCCTAAAGAATATGAATTACTTCTTTACTTAATTAGAAATAAAGGGATTATTCTGCCAAGAGAAAAAATCTATCAAAAAATCTGGGGAAGGGAAGAAGAGCCCAACTCCAGAACGCTTGATTTACACATCCAAAGAATCAGAAATAAATTACAATTAGGGCAGGACTTGCGTACGATTTATGGTGTAGGTTACCTATTGGAGGGATGAACTTGAAATATACAAGCAAAGTTTTCTTTTCATTATTCTTCTTCTTTCTACTCATTTATTTGGTGGTCAGTGGTTTTACACTGCATGCGATTTACCAGCGCACAGTTTCTCAAGAAAAAGAAGTGATGGTCAACCAGCAGAAAAATCTCTTATTGCTGTTGTCGACGAAAACAGACGGAGATGAAACAACAGATGAAATGAGAAAAAATGGTGAATTCGTAGCCGCAGCTAAAATCGGAGAATTTGAGATTCTAGACAAAAAAGGCAAAACGGTTTTTACTACAAAGCCCACTTTGTTTGAAAAATACGAACCTCCAGAAGAGTTGTCTAATCGTACCGTGGAAATCAGCGACATGTCTACTGTTAAAAACAAACAGGTGCTTTATTCAACTTCAAAGATACCTGATACTGCCTATCGTTTAGCAACTTACCATCAAGCAAAAAACTATGAAGAAATCGTCAAAGATTCTCTTGTCTATTTTCGTCTGATCTTGCTCTTTTTACTTTTGGCCATTATTCCAGTCACTTATTTTCTAACAGGCATGATCTTAAAACCAATCAATCAGCTGATTTCCGTTGCCCAGCATATCACAGAGGGTAAGACGAAAGAACGGGCAATAGTCAATACTCAAGACGAGATTGGAAAATTAGGGAGTAGTTTGAACAATATGGCCGATAAATTGAGCCACGATCTAGAAACTCTCCGTCAGGCAAAGGAAAAGCAAGATTTATTCGTTTCTAGCTTTTCTCACGAAATTCGAACGCCGCTGACTTCCATTATTGGCTATGCTCAAATGTTGAAATGGGAAAAATTGGACCAATCAGCCGAAGAATCTGTCGATTATATCCTTGAAGAAAGCAACCGATTAAAACATCTGTCCAATGATATTTTGAAATTGATGGAGTTGGAAAGAACAAGTGTCTCTCTTGAAGAAATCTCGACCAATATGATTAGCGATGATCTAAACAAGTTTCTTAAAGGAATGAAACAAGGGTTTACTTATACCATCGAACTAGAACCTGCCAATATTTTGCTAGACCTCAATCTTTTCAAGCTATTAGCCATGAATATTTTGGCAAATTCATTAGAAGCTATAGCAGAAGATGGAACATTAGTGGTCACAGGAATAAAGGAAGAAAAGCGTTATATTATGAAGTTTTCCGATAATGGTAGAGGGATACCAACAGAAAATTTGTCTAAAGTAACAGATGAATTTTTTACAGGAAATCCTTCAAGAACAACGAAACATTTAGGACTTGGATTAGCTTTGGTAAAGAAAATAACCGAATTGCATAATAGTTCTTTTGACATAGAAAGTACACTTGGTACAGGGACGACGATCACGATCGATTTTGCTTTAGGAGGGGAAACAGATGAAAATTAAATTATACCTTCTTTCTGCTTTCTTTCTGGTATTCAGCGCAGGATTGTTTTTTTTACCAGATATTTTAGCGAGTAGCATTACTACAAAAGAACAAAGAACAGTAGATATTTCTTCTTTAAGTTCAGCTTCTTCCTCTATCGAAACGGCAATGAGCCAAGCACAATCCTTTTCTATCATGGAAGAATCAGATCAGAGCCAATTAGATATGGTCAATCGGCTACGAGAGGAATTAAATCAGCTATTTCAAAAGCTAGCCATGCCAAAAGAGCCAGTGATTGTTCAAGACTATGAAGTTTTGATTTCAGGGGATAGCGTATTTTGGCAAATGGAATTCCTCACGCAAACAGGCTACGGAACGGCAATCATTGATGAAACGAACAAAAAAGTCGTACGGTTATCTTATTTTGATGAAGATCAAAATAACCGAGGAAAAAAACAAATCATAGACGATTACTTGAACTATCTTCCTCTAAAAGCAGATAAGATCGAAGAAGATGGTGAGATGATTACTGTCACTTTGAAAAACGGACAGAAATTAAACTTTCTGATTGATGAGACGCGATTGTTGCTAAATTATGCATGAAGAATTACGTAGAAAGTAGAGGTAAATCTACCGTTTGCCAAAAGGTTGTGATCAGAATTTTGTCATAACCTTTTTATCTTACTCATGGTATCTAGATATAAATCAGATAGAGTTTGCTTATATTCTTAACAGCAAAGGAAAGATGAAAATCGAATCCCAAAAAAAGATCGGTTTTTTACTAAAAATATATTTTTTTACTGAATTCTGGTAAAATGAGATAAAAAGGTATCATTCAAGGAGGATATGATGAAAACAATAGCTGATCCTTTAAAAATTGAGATTTTTAAAGCCAATAAAGAGTATATTCAGCAAAACAAGATTGAACCTTTTGTATTAAAAGAATTTATGGAATTTTTTGAAACGGGTAAACGACTGAGTTACGAATCTAGTTACTTTGCTAGAAGAAGACAATTGGTTGTGGCCGCTTTAGCTTATTTCTATGAAAAGAACAGTGAGAACAAAGAGTGGTTGGAACAATTAATTTGGGAAGTTTGTAATGAATGGACATGGGCGCTGCCTGCTCATTTGTCAGAGCAAGTTTTATTCAACGATCAAGCAAGGGTTTATATCGACTTATTTTCTGCTGAAACAGGGCAGGCATTAGCTGAGATCTATGAGCAAGTCGGAGAAGAGCTATCACCTATCGTTGCGAATCGTATAAGAAAGGAAGTAGAGGAACGTTTGATCTTGCCTTTTGAAAAACAGTCATGGGAATGGGAACAAAAGGAAAACAATTGGAGTGCTGTGATTGGCGGATGCGTTGGGATGGCTTGTTTGTCCTTGCTTCCTAAAAAAAGCAATCGTTTAGAACGCCTCCTGACAAAAGTCGATATTTCACTTAAGAACTATCTTCATAGTTTTGGAGAAGACGGTATCTGCACAGAAGGTGTGGGATATTGGGGTTATGGTTTTGGTTATTATATTTATTATGCTGAAAAGTTAGCCGAATCGACAGGGAATCATTATTATTTAGAGATAAATAAGGTTAAGAAAATAGCGGAATTTCCTGGGAAGGTAAGAATAAACAATACTTATCTTCCTTTTTCAGATTTTTCTCAACCCAACTTGCCAAGCGGTCTCTTAAGCTTTTGCGTATCGAGATTCGGTGCAGATATTCCTATAGAGACAGTCAGTTCTTTGGATTTTGACAAGTGTTACCGTTTTGCTCATCTCTATCATAACCTTCGATGGACAAAAAAGAAGGAGTCGAGTGTTTCTAACAGGCAGTGTGACTATTTTCCAGATGCTCAATGGTTTATCCTAAATTCAGTAAAACAAGATTTATTTTTCGCAGCAAAAGGTGGAGACAATCGAGAAAGCCATAATCATTTGGATGTCGGTCATTTTGTATTTGGAAATCACGAAGTATTGTTCCTAACAGACCTAGGAGCAGGGGAATATACTAAAGAATACTTTCATGAATCAAAACGGTATCAGTATTTTGTTACTTCAGCTAAGAGCCATCATCTGCCTATCTTAAATGGTTGTTCCCAAGTCGTTAACGACGGAAAAGCCGAAGTGGTAAGAACGGATTGCGCTAACGGGGAAATCACTTACAGCTTGGCCGAAACCTATAGTACTGAATCTTATATAGAAAAATTTACCCGTCATTTTTCTGTTCATGAACAGAAAAAAATCTTAGTGCTCCATGATCGGTTTTGCTTCAGTAAAGCAAAAAATGAGATCATAGAGAATTTCGTGTCTCCTATTGAACCAGTAATAGAGGAGAAAAAAGTTATTCTAAGAACAAGCAACGAAGTCGTTGAAATCAAATTCGATACGCGTTTTTTGATTAGCCTCAATGTGATAAAAAAACAATATCACCGGCATGATGGTGGTCTTTGTGAAGCGCATCAAATACAAGCGATGTATCAGGTTGCCAAAGAGACTGAGATTATTACTTCTTTTGTACTTATGTGATAAACTTGAACACTTTAACTTAAAAAGGGCAGTGACAATCAACTTGTCACTGCCCTTTTTCGGAGTAAACCATGTTTTCCTACTAACTCCACGTTTATAAATCACACTATCCATAAAACAGGAAGAGCTGTTCTTATGTTTAGTGTAGGACAGCTTTTTCATAACCTCTTATTTCTCTACGTTTGACGTGGCGAAGCTGTCGATTGTCGGATAACTAATTCTGTACTAAGTAGAATCCGTTTAGCGATTCCTGGATTTTTAATTCGTTCGTCTAAAACGTTCACGCCCATTTCACCCATTTCTTCTGTAAATGCATGGACAGTTGATAAAGAAGGTGAGACATAACGAGAAATCGAAAGATCGTTTATTCCCATCACACTGATTTCTTCCGGCACACGAATTCCAGCTTCTGTCAATTTATGGATAATACCGATCGCAAATGAATCGTTTGCTGCTAAAATAGCGGTTGGCAACTTTCCATTCCAGCTTTTCAATGCTTGCAAGGTCAGTTCTTCTCCTGTAGGGACATCCAAGCGACTATTTTCCTTCAAGATAAAATAGTCATCTTTATACAAGCTATGAAATTGCATAACATCAATGTAAGTGTTAGTAGTTGGTGTCTTATATCGACGATAACTGTGAAGATTATCCGTTTCTTCAGCCCCAATAAAAGCGATATCTTTATGTCCAAGAGAAAATAAATGTCCTAAGGCTAGTTCAGTTGCTTGAGCAAAATCGGTGTTTACGGAATCATAGTTGTTCAAAGGGAAATTACTTCCTATTACACAGAAATGTTCATGAAGTGCTGCGAATTCATCGATTCTTTCCTGGGTGAATTTACCAATAGCTAAGAGACCATCCACTGATTCTATTGATTGATCATCTAAGTGAGAAATCTTCAATACGTTATATCCTAGCTCGGCAGCACGTTTTTCTACTCCTAAGCGAATGGACATATAATAAATATCATCTAATTCTTCTTCATCTAAGCGCCATTGGATGATGCCAAGCGATCGTTCTTTTTTTTCTCCTGTTTTTTTTATGGTTCGTTTCTGTTTCTTTTTTTGTTTATATTTCGTGTAATTCAATTCTTCAGCAATTTCAAAAATCTTCCGCTTCGTTTCTTCAGTAACAGATAAGGTAGGATCGTAGTTCAATACTCTAGAAACGGTAGAGATCGATACTGCTGCAGCTTTTGCGATATCAGTAATAGTGGCCATTTTGTACCCCTCATTCATTCAATTTCTTATATACAGTATATTTCTTTCAAGTAAAAAAGCAAAGTAAAAAAAATACAAATAAAAATATTTTACTAAAAACTATTGATTTTTCCTGAGTAAAAAAGTACTATCTTCTTAAGGAAGCGCTAACAAAAAAGAGGGGTGGGATAAAATTGAAAGGGATAGTAGCTACGGTTATCGTTATTTGTAGTCTGTTTTTAGCAATAGGATATACGAATGATAATCGTGAGCAAATAAATAATTTTAGTAAAAAACAAGAGGAAAAGTTAAAAGAAAATGCTCGAAGCGTTTCTGAACAAGAATGGCAAAACGATGAAGTACCTTTACGTGAAATAGTCTCTTTAGAGGGGACTATCATCAAATCAGATCGAAAAAGCAACAAAGTGGAAAATGGCGATCGCTTCTTATTGCGGACTCAAGGAAACGATTTTATGATATTCAACGATCAGGATCAATGCTTTCGTGTAGGGGAGCGGATTAAAGTGTATGGAGAATATTATGGTTTTATAAAGGGACAGCTGATTGAAAGGGAGAACGAGAGTGAATGAAAGAAAGAGGGCAAGACAAACTAGATTAAGGTTCAATGATTGTTTATCAAAAGAAGATATTGAAGAAATGTTTTTGTGTTTGCTAGAGCCATTAAACGTCTTTTATGAGAAACGACCCGGGCGCTTGAAGTTAGGAACGCATGGAACGGTATATACAGAAGATCGTAGACAAATCGAAGCATACTTAAGACCGTTATGGGGATTAGGACCTTTTATCACAAACAAGCCGCATCCTCTTACAGATATTTATCTTGAAGGGATAACGAAAGGTGTAGACCCAAGAAGTCCAGATTATTGGGGAGAAATCGATTCTTCTGATCAATTGATCGTAGAGATGGCTTCTCTTAGTACATCCTTGTTGCTGAATAAAGAAAATATCTGGGATAGATTAGAACCGCAGACACAAAAAAACCTTCATCATTGGCTAATGCAGGTTAATGAATCTTCTTTACCGAGAAATAATTGGCATTTCTTCCGTGTACTGATCAATTTAGCGATGAAAAATTGTGGAAGAAGTTATTCAAAGAGTTTGTTGGAGAAGGATCTTGAAACGATCGAAAGCTTTTATCAAGGAGAGGGGTGGTATTGTGACGGGGTCGAGACACAAGTAGATTATTATGTTTCTTTTGCAATCCACTACTATAGTTTGATCTATTGTCGCTTCATGGAAAAAGAAGACCCGGTTCGTGCCAAAAGAATGAAGAAAAGGGCATGCTTGTTTGCTCAGACATTTAAATATTGGTTTGATGAAGAAGGAAGAGGGCTTCCATTTGGGCGTAGTTTGACTTATCGCTTTGCGCAAGTGTCATTTTTTAGTGCGCTAGTTTTTGCTAATGTCGAAGCATTGCCGTGGGGCGAGATCAAAGGATTGATCAGTCGACATTTGAAATATTGGAATCATCAAGAGATGCTGACAACTGATGGGTTGCTGTCAGTTGGTTATCATTATCAAAATATGGTTTTTGCGGAAGGATACAATGGCCCAGGATCCCCTTATTGGGCATTCAAAACGTTTTTGTTATTAGCAGTCCCTGATGATCATCCTTATTGGCAAGCAGAAGCACTCGGATTAAAGATAGAAGTACGTAAAAAAGCAGTGCCTTCTAGTAAAAATATGTATCAATATGATCAGACATTAAAGCATGTGCAAGCTTTTCCGGCGGGACAGTTCATTCAAAATCAAAATCATGGGAGTGCGAAATACAGTAAATTTGTCTATTCCACTCTTTTTGGTTTCAGTGTGCCAAAAAGCAACGGATCATATGGTGAAGGAGCTTATGATAGTTGTTTGGCGTTGTCTGAAGATGGCCGTCACTTTCGGACAAAAGAATTAGATGAAATGTTTTCAATCGAGTTAGACCGAGTTGTCCATTTATGGCGTCCTTGGTCAGATGTGACAATAAAAAGTACAATCGTTCCGCTTGAAAACGGGCATTTGCGTATCCACGAAATATGGAGTGAACGGTTGCTGTATGTGTATGAAGGCGGGTTTAGTGTACCAATGGAAAATACAAATAGATGTATAGCGGGACAATGTGCCACAGCACGATCGATCATTGGTACTTCGAGGATTAAGAACATCATTGGATACAAGAAAGCTGGGATTATTCGACCTGAACCTAATACAAGTCTTTATTTTCCAGTAACACTATTACCATATTTGACAGGCGTGGCTGAAAGCGGAAAACAAGTATTTATATCTGTGATCAGCGGTGTTTTACCAGAACAGGTTTTTGAAGAGCCTGCTGTAGAAATTATTGGGAGAAATATAGAAATCGGGCAACTAGGGCAAAGGATTAATGTAAAGTTGGAGGAAAAATACAACGATGGACAATAGAACAAATATAGTTGAGTTAGATTGGCTAGTTTCAGAAATTGATTTTATTGAAAAACAGGTGCGTGAAAATCAAGAAAAATTTAAATTTCTCGTACCTGCTGCAGCTAGTAACAATCATGTATATGAAGCGGAAGAAAACACTGATTGGACGGCTAGTTTCTGGTTGGGGATATTATTTTTAACAAAAGAACTTTCTAACTCAAAAGATTTTGATCGAACGATAGAAAGTCAATTAGCTTCATTCAAAGAACGTTTAGAAAAAGATATAGCCTTGGATACGCATGATATCGGATTTTTATATCAATTATCAGCTGTTGCTGATTATCGATTGAATAAAAACGAGTCATCAAAACAAATAGCGATACAAGCAGCTGATCGATTGATGGAGCGTTATTCTCCCAAATCTCAAATTATCCAAGCTTGGGGAGACTTAGATGATCCAAAGCAGCGTGGACGTATGATCATTGATTGTTTGATGAATCTACCATTACTTTACTTTGCTACTGAGGCTACCGGAGATGAGAGTTATAAAACAGCTGCCTACAACCATGCGAAACAAACTCAAAAGTATATTGTGAGAGACAACGCTACTACTTACCATACGTATTACTTTGATGATGTTACTGGAGTGCCTAAATATGGTCGTACGCAACAAGGTTATTCAGATGAATCCTGTTGGGCACGCGGGCAAGCGTGGGGAATCTATGGATTCACATTAAGTTACTTGTATACGGGAGACGGTTCTTTTTTAGAGACCGCCACGCAACTTGCTGATTATTTTCTACAAGAGCTTCCTGAAGATTTGATTTGTTATTGGGATTTAATATTCAAAGAAGGTAGTCAAGAGGAAAAAGATAGCTCTGCGGCAGCAATAGCTGCATGCGGATTGTTAGAACTTTCCAAACAACTGCCTGTTTCAGATCATCGTCATTTCGATTACGAAGAGATGGCAGTCAAAATCTTGGGAGAATTACAAAAAAACTATACAACGAAACAAGTAGATGGATCAAACGGGCTGCTTTTCCATGCCGTTTATGATAAAAACAGCTTAAAAGGTGTAGATGAATGTGTGATCTGGGGTGATTACTTTTATGTAGAAGGGATCACTCGTCTAGCTAAAACATGGTACTGTTACTGGTAATGTATAAGAGAAGAGGAGGATTCATATATAATGAAGCGATGGAAAAAAATGATGATTGGATCAATAGTTTTGGGAATGTCACTCGTATTTGGTGCTTGTGGTAATCAAGAAGGCAGTAGTGGAGAATCAGCAAATGAAATTACCGTTTCGACATGGAATTATGAAACAACACCTGAATTCAAAGCGCTCTTTGAAGCATTCGAAAAGAAAACGGGAATCAAAGTGAAAGCAGTGGATATTGCTTCAGATGATTATGACACGAAACTTACTACGATGCTTTCTTCTGGAGATACGACAGATGTATTGACGATGAAAAATCTTTTGTCGTATTCAAATTATGCTTTACGAGATCAGTTAGTCGATCAAACAGAACGAATTAGAGAATTAGATACTGATGCTGCTAAAGGAACATATGAAATGTATGATATCGATGGAAAAACATACGCATTGCCCTATCGAACGGACTTTTGGGTACTATATTACAATAAGAAAATGTTTGATGATGCAGGAATCGAATACCCAGAAAATCTAACTTGGGACGAATACGAAGATTTAGCAAAAAAGCTTAGTAAAAATGACGGACAAGTTTATGGAGCATATCAACATATCTGGCGTTCAACGATCCAAGCTATTGCAGCTGCTCAAAACGAAGCGAATCTTGTGGAACCAGATTATCGATTTATGGCTGATTATTATGATCGAGCATTGAGGATGCAAAAAGAAGGCGCGCAAATGGATTTTGGCACGGCTAAGTCAACGAAAGTAACCTATCAATCTCAATTTGAAGAACAAAAAGCAGCAATGATGTACATGGGAACTTGGTATATGGCTGGCATACTTGCGAACAAAGAAGCAAATAAGACAGAAGTAGAATGGGGAATTACAGCTATTCCTCAGAAGAAAAAAGGAGAATCGGTCACGACGTTTGGCTCGCCAACAGCATTTGCTGTCAATAAAAACTCAAAGAAACAAAAAGCAGCGCAAGAATTTATTGAATTTGCAGCTAGTGAAGAAGGAGCAAAAGTATTGGCAGGAGTAGGAGTAGTTCCTTCATATCGTACAGATGAGATTGATCAGCTTTATTTTAACCTCGCTGGAATGCCAACGGATGAGATTTCTAAAAAAGCTTTTTCTCCTGATGAAATCAAACTTGAATTTCCGATTGATACGCATGGGCCTGCAATCGATAAGATTTTACAAGAAGAACATGACTTGATTTTGGTTGGAGATGAAACGCCGGAAAAAGGAACGGCAAATATGGAGAAACGTGTAGCTGCTGAAAAAGAATAATCATGAAAGGAGAGAAGCCAAGAGATCAAACGCTCTTGGTTTCGTCATCGAAATGGAAAATAGTATAAATAAGAAAGCTACAAATCATTTGCGTAGAAAACGAACGTGGATCGCTTATTCGTTTATCGCCCCGAATTTCATTGGTTTTTTCGTTTTTACATTAATACCGATCCTGTTTTCGCTTGTACTAGCATTTATGAAATGGGATTCTTTTTCAACGCCAGAATTTGCTGGACTAGATAACTTTCGTAAAATGGCCAACGATGAGACCTTTTGGATTTCTTTGAAAAATACTTTTTTATATACCGCTGCTGTAGTGCCCGGCACACTTGTTTGTTCGTTAGGGCTAGCTTTACTACTAAATCAAAAAATTAGAGGGATGAAGCTTTTTCGTACGATATTTTTCTTTCCGTATGTTACTTCTTTAGTAGCAATTGCTGTTGTTTGGAATATGTTGTTTCATCCAACGATGGGACCAATTAATATCTTTTTAAGGCGATTTATTGAACATCCTCCAGGTTGGACTTCAAGTTCAAATTGGGCGCTTTGGGCAATTGTAATTGTCAGTATTTGGCGCGGGATGGGTTATTACATGATTCTGTACCTTGCAGGACTACAAAGTGTCCAAAAAGAATTGTATGAAGCGTCTTCACTAGATGGAGCAAATAGATGGAAACAATTTTTGAATGTGACATTACCTTCGTTGAGGCCAACTACCTTCTTTGTAACGATCATGCTTGTCATCAATTGTTTCAAGGTGTTTGACCTGGTGCAAGTGATGACGGATGGCGGCCCTGGTCGAGCGACAAATGTGTTGGTTTACCAAATCTACAATGAAGCATTCAAAAAATTTGATTTTGGTTATGCTTCAGCTATTTCACTTGTTTTGTTCGTAATTGTTTTGGGCGTTACGGTTGTTCAGTTTTCTTGGAATAAGCGTCGTACTTAGGAGGTATGAAATGGAAGAGAGTGTTCAAAATGAAAGGAAAAAAGCAAAAATTTTTTCAAACGATATGACCTTTATTCAATGGTTGGGTATGATTCTGCTAATAGGGCTAGCTTTATTGACGATCATTCCTTTTTTATGGATGGTTTCTGCTTCATTCAAAGCAAATAATGAAGTATTCACGATTCCGATTCAATGGATCCCTAAAACTTGGCATTTAGAGAACTATCTGGTTATTTGGTCTCGTATTCCTTTAGTGACATTTTTTAAGAATACAGCTTTTTTAAGCGTTGTGATCACATTGATTCAGTTGTTTACTTCTAGTTTTGCTGCTTACGGGTTTTCTAAACTGAATTTTAAAGGGCGTGATATTTTATTTTTAGCATATATCGGCACAATTGCTGTCCCTTGGCAGTCTTATATGATTCCTCAGTTCATCATGATGAGAAAAGTGGGCTTAACAGATACGTTGTGGTCATTGGTGCTATTACAAGCGTTCAATGCTTTTGGTGTGTTCTTGTTGAAGCAATATTACAGTAGTATCCCAGATTCTTTATGTGAGAGTGCGCGGATCGATGGCTTATCAGAATGGGGAATCTATCAAAAGATCATTTTACCCCTTACAAAACCGGCGATTGCCAGTTTGACGATCATCACATTCGTTAATACATGGAACGATTATATGGGGCCATTCATTTATTTGTCTTCTACGGAAAATAAAACAATCCAGTTAGGGTTGAAAATGTTTATTGGGCTATTTGATGCAGAGTACGCATTAATCATGGCTGCCTCAGTTGTTTCTGTTCTTCCTGTTGCTTTTATATTTTTAGCGATGCAAAAATATTTTGTAGAAGGGATCGCTTCATCAGGAATGAAGGAATAGGAGGCGATTATGAAAGAGCAGCGTTTTGACAAAAATGTTTATATGGAATTCTTTTATTGGTTGTATCAATCGTTGGCAAGTAGCCTTTGTTTTTGGTTTGTCAATATCTTATATATAGCAGCTGCGTTCCTTTTGTCAATAGATGGAAGGAATGTCTTTTCCTTTATTTTTTCTTTGCTTTTTATTGGTCCGGGTTGCATCGTGATGATAGGCATGACAGAAGAATTAGCAAAAGAAAAAAGTTTTTCATCCGTACGTTTGTTCATAAAGACGTTTCGCCGATTTTGGCTAAAGGGATTTTTTTATTGGCTATTTGCTTGGATAGTTAGTGTGATAGCGATTTTTGATTGTTTCTTTTTTATACGTTTTTCTTATGGAAAATGGTTGATTCCGTTGTTTGTTTTACTTGCTTGTTTATCAGTTTCCTTTAGCATCAACTGCTGGTATTTTCAGGTGAGAAATTCAGCGTCGAAACCAAATCAAGTTCTACGGATAGCGTTTTACTATACGTTGAAAAAATGGTATGTGAGTTTACTAGATTTTTTACTATTGACAAGTTTGTTTCTCTTCTTTTTCGTAAAGCCCCAATGGTGTATTCCACTAGGTCCCTCTATCGTATTTGGTTTGATTTACTTCAACAATCGTAAATTGATGAAAACGATGGATCTGTAGAATTTATAAATTGAAACTTTCAATTAAGAATGACAGTTTTTTATGTAAAATCTGTCATTCTTTTTCATTTTTTGAAACATATGGCTAAACAAATGAAATAAAACGTGCTATACTTCTGGATGAAACAGGTTTAGAAACTGTATCACTTATTTGTGATTATTTCTAACTAATAATTAAAAATAAAGTATAAAAAGGACGATGTTCAATGGCTGAAAAAATGAAACAAGGTTCGAAATCTGTAGTAGAAAGTTTGATTAACCATCACGTTGATTATGTATTCGGTATACCAGGCGCAAAAATCGATGGTGTATTTAATGAATTAGAGGATCAAGGTCCTGAATTAATTGTAACTCGTCACGAACAAAATGCTGCATTTATGGCACAAGCAATCGGACGTATTACAGGAGAACCTGGGGTTGTTATCGCAACAAGTGGTCCAGGTGCTAGTAACTTAGCTACAGGTTTGGTAACAGCGACAGCAGAAGGAGACCCGGTTTTAGCAATTGCCGGGCAAGTAAAACGAAGCGATCTATTGAAGTTGACCCATCAAAGCATGGATAATGCAGCGCTGTTCCAGCCAATCACAAAATACAGTGCAGAAATCCAAGATCCGGAAACAATTTCAGAAGTGATTGCTAATGCTTATCGTATGGCTAAAAGCTCAAAAAAAGGAGCGAGTTTTATCAGCATTCCTCAAGATGTAGTGGATGCGCCAGTTCAAGGTAATATCATCAAGCCATTGAGTGATCCTAAATTAGGTTCTGCTTCTGCAGATGATATCCGTTACTTAGCCGAACGCATCAGGGAAGCAAAACTACCGGTATTATTAGTAGGTATGCGGGGATCAAGTGAAAAAGAAACGTTAGCTATCCGGCAATTAGTTGAAAAGACAGCATTACCTGTTGTAGAGACATTCCAAGCAGCTGGAGTGATCTCACGTGAATTAGAAGCGCATTTCTTTGGTCGAGTGGGATTGTTTAGAAACCAACCAGGCGATATGCTTTTGAAACGAAGCGACCTAGTCATCGCAATTGGCTATGATCCAATCGAATATGAAGCAAGAAACTGGAACGCAGAAAAAGATGCGCGGATCATTGTGATCGATGAAGCACCAGCTGAAATCGATCCGTTTATGCAGCCTGAAAGAGAATTGATCGGTGATATCTCAGCCACTATTGATTTACTGACAGGTTCATTAGAGCCTCAACAAGTGTCAGAAGATGCGAAAGAATATTTAGATTCTCTTCAAGCAAAACTAACGGAGCGGGATATTGTCCAATCAAAAGGAGAAGCAGGTATTTTGCATCCTTTAGAAGTCATCAACACACTTCAATCAAAAGTAACAGATGATATGACCGTTACTGTAGATGTAGGGAGTCATTATATTTGGATGGCACGCCACTTTAGAAGTTATGAACCACGACATCTATTATTCAGTAATGGTATGCAAACGCTTGGTGTAGCATTACCGTGGGCGATTTCTGCTGCACTGGTACGTCCAAATACACAAATTGTATCAGTTTCCGGAGATGGCGGATTTTTATTCTCTGCCCAAGATTTAGAAACGGCTGTACGTAAAAAATTGGATATCGTTCATTTGATTTGGAATGATGGACGCTACAATATGGTAGAGTTCCAAGAAAAAATGAAATATCAACGGGCGTCAGGTGTAGACTTTGGTCCAGTTGATTTTGTGAAATATGCAGAAGCTTTTGGTGCTAAAGGGATCCGAGCTACAAGTATAGAGGAATTAGAGAAAGCTTTAGAAGAAGGATTTGCGACAGAAGGACCCGTAATTATTGATATTCCGATCGATTACCGTGATAATGAGAAATTGGGAGAAACAATCTTACCAGATCAATTCTATTAAGGAAGTGTCGACATGACTGAAAAAATCTTATACCAGCACGGGACATTGGGAGCTTTGATGGCCGGCTTGATGGATGGAACAGAAACGATTGCTCACATATTGGAAAAAGGAACTCTGGGATTGGGAACATTGCATGGACTTGATGGTGAAGTCATCTTTTTAGATGGCGTAGCTTATCAAGGAAGATCAGATGGCTCAGTTGTCCAATTAGATGGAAGTGAACTTACCCCCTATGCAGCAATTACAGATTTTACGCCAGATACTAGTTTTTCTGTTTTAGAATCTGCAGATGGAGAACAATTGAAAAAACACATCTTAGTAAAAGAAGATGGGGAAAATCTATTTTTAGCAGTGAAGATAACTGGATTATTCAAAAACATGCATATCCGTATCATGCCGAAACAAGAAAAACCTTATCGAAGACTAGCGAAAATTTCAGAGTCTCAACCAGAATTCCAACAAAGCAACATTCATGGAACATTAGTCGGGTTCTTTACCCCTGAATTATTCCAAGGAGTTGCTGCAGCGGGATTTCATCTGCATTTTATCGATGATACACATACATTTGGCGGACATGTAATGGATTTTGAAGTGGCTGAAGGAAACGTGGAAATCAGCCGCATCTCTTCTCTTGTACAGCACTTTCCAGTTGATGATCCGACTTTTGTTCACGAAACGATTGATTATGCTGATTTAGCAGCAGAAATCCAACAAGCAGAATAAAAAAGACAGCGAGATGCGTTTAAGGTAACCAATCTAACGTATCTCGCTTTTTTGAAAAGCAAACCTAGCGTTTACCAAAAAACTGAGCTATAATCTTTTCCATAGATCAAAAAGGAGCGGTTTTTATCATGTGGACAGAAAAACAGAAAAAAGATGCATACGAAATTCTATTATTACAGCAACAAGGATTATTAGAAGCAGAAGATAACTGGTTAGCAAATTTAGCAAATTCATCTGCATTGTTGAATGAAACATTACCTGAGACTGTCTTTGCAGGATACTATTTATTTGATGGCAATGAATTGATTTTAGGACCGTTCCAAGGGCGAGTTTCCTGCACACGTATCAAGATGGGAAAAGGAGTTTGTGGAGAGTCAGCTGAAAAACAAGTGACATTGATCGTTGACGATGTCAAAAAACATGAAAATTATATTTCCTGTGATTCAGCCGCACAATCAGAAATCGTTGTACCAATGGTAAAAGAAGGTCATTTAATCGGTGTTTTAGATATCGATTGCGGAGTAACGAAAGGGTATGATGAAATCGATCAAGCATTTCTAGAAAAATATGTAGATCTTTTATTAGCAAATTTTAACATAAATGCTTTTTCATTTATTAATAACTAAAATTGACTATTGAAACAAAAAAGAAGAGAAATTAAAAATAAAAAGAGCCGGAAAGACAGGGGGATATCTGTTTTTCGGTTTTTTTATTTTTTTATAAAATCACAAGTGTTATTAGTTTTCATAATCATATTTTAATGGTATTATCATTTTAAATAATGAAAAACACATTAAGGATGGATGAAATATGAATAACGAAACTATCATTTTAGGAAAAAAATATATTTGCCAACCTATTGGCTTGAAACAAAAAGTGGTTGGAGAAGTAATCAGTAAATTAGAAAATTGTGTTGTGATCTGCGTAGATGAATATCATGACGTCGATCGCAATGAAATATTAGAAAAATGCGGAAAAGTAGTGGCAAAATACACTCACGTTTATGAGTTGGAAACGACAGAATATCTATATAATTACAGCAATAAATATGAACATACTTTAGTTTCATAAAGATTTTAAATAAAGTGCCTTCAAAAGCGAGGAGTCCAAGCTTTTAAAGACACTTTATTTAGTTGGCGTTGTTTTTTTATATTTCACTTTTCTTTTTAAGTGGCACAATAATTGTAAATTTTCTTTAATTGATTCTCTATACAACCTGAATCTAGTTCAGTATATAAAAACTAGTTTCGTTTGCTTCACTATCAGAAATTCTCCTTCGCTTCTTTTAGATTATATATAAGGTATCTCTAAAGTCCTTTTAGTTGCCAAAATTTAATAACAAATAAAGTATAATGATTATAGCTTCTCTAATTTCACTTAATTTAATTGCAGACATTATCTTTAAATAACAAACATAATCATTAAAAAAGTTTTTGTCATATCCTCAAGTACTTGTTCTAGCTTCCAGTATATGTTTCTATTTTTATCTTATTTTTTTATTTAAACTAAAAGACGTAATTTCAAATGAAAATTTATTGAATAAAGATTCCATTATTATAGTGCCCACAACGAAACCAGCAGCATTTGCAATAATATCCCCTACATCAAATATTCCTAAATGAAAAACATATTGCGCTATTTCAATTAACCAGATACCCAAAACCACTATGCCTAGATGTTTTTTATTTAATGATAGTATCCAGCCTAATGGTATAAACATGATTATATTCAGCATCACGATTATCGCATCCCCATTGATAAAATCAGAAAGAAATGATAAAGGATTGGATTCTAGTCCTCTTATTCCAATGTTTTTTAAAAAGAGCAGATAAATTAATACTAAAAAATAAAGAATATAAAATCCAATGATTACTTCCTTATAAATTTTCTTTGTAAAAAAACTTAGTAAAAAAATATAGAGAAAAAAAGTAATAATTATTATTTGGATAAATGGAATCCAAAAATCAACATCTCCACTAGGAGGAAAAATAGAGAGTGAGTAAAAATAAAGATATTTCATGTAAAACCACCTGGAAAACAAAAACGATAAACATAGTAATGAAACATTTAAAAATAACAATTTTATTTTAATTTTTATGCTATTAATAGTAGAATTCTCCTTTCAATTTGTTACTATTATTATAAAAAAAACATAAAGGAGCTATACTATGAAAAATATATGTAAAAAACTATCGCTCGCATTTTTAATACTAAGTTTTTTTTCTGCAACAATTGTAAACGATACCACCATTATGACATATAGTGGGACTGGTATTTGGTCATGGAGATCTGTCAACAGTTGGTCTACTTCAACTACACGTTCGTATACTGTTAGGCATAATCAAACTAGACGGAGTGCTGGAGCATCTACTATGTTGAATGTTGCTATTGCACGGCAGAATCTGATAGGCTCAACTATAGTTTCTTCTAGGAATTTTTCTGGAACTAGCAACGGTACTTTCACAAGTTCATTAACTTCTGGCACGTATTTTCTTCGATTTGAAAGTAATGAGCGGGCCAAAACATTTGACATAAATGGAAGTGTCACGTATTAATAATATTCTATCTCCTTAAAAAAATTCTATAAATGACCAGTAAAAGTACAATTGGCCGTTCATTTTACTGGTTATTTCTAATGTTTTCTAAATAGATACTCATTATTTATGGTAATTTTTGATTGGTATTTTTTTATAGGAACTAATAAAGTTAAAACGGATAAATATATAAAGAAAATTATTGAAGGAAAGACTGTTGACGAAGAAAAACTAAGTGTGACAATATAAGCGAAATTTTAATTGTTAAATAAAAAGCAAAAAATTCAAATTTTTTTAAGCCAAAATAAAAAAACGTTGATTCATCAACGTTTTTCACAGTATCTATTAGTCTCAACCATACATATATGGAGACGGCGGGAGTCGAACCCGCGTCCAAACACATCGCCACTTAAAAATCTACGTTCATAGTCAACTCATTTGAGGCTTCGCTTTACAGCTTGCCGAGTGACAGGCATTCTGTATCGCTAGTCTGATACTCTCTTTTTCAACTTACAGACGGAAAGTTGAAACGTATCCCACTAAAGTTAGGACCCTTACTCGAGCACATGGGCGATGCCGAGAGGATCTACGCTAACTGTTTTTAGGCAGCTAAAGCGTAAGAGTTGTTTTCGTTTTTAGCAGTTATATTTAACTGTAACGTTTTTACGTAGACGTAACCTACGAAACGCAATTCAAGCTCGACTGTGCCTGTCGAATCCGTAACGTCCCCGTTAGCTAACAAGGGTTACGTGTATTTTTCATACAAAATCAGTATAGCACATCTTGGGATAAATTCAATAAAAAAGCGGATGATACCCCAGTATTTATATAAAACTGGCCCTTTCTTAAGAAAAAATAAGTGATTTTTTTAGAAAGGGTCCAGTTTCGAAAAAATATCCTTAAATCAGATCAAAATGCTTCAATGCGTGGACAATCCCGCCTTCTGTATTTTTCTTTGTGATGAAAGTAGAAAGCTCTTTTAATCCATCATAGGCATTGCCCATAGCGATTTTGTTGTCGCAAGCTTCCAACAAGGCAAAATCATTCGGACCATCACCAAATCCAAAAGTAGGAACTTCTTCTAATTGAAGTTCTTTTTTCAGTCGTTTGACACCTGCGCCTTTTGAGATTCCTTTCTTCACTGTATCAATCGAGTAAGGACCATTCCGATAAAAAGTTAGCTCAGGAAAATGTTCATGATAGTATTCGTCACCTGATTGAGATAAGATAAGTAACATATTTACTGTATTGTCTTTAAAGCCTAGAGGATCTATTTCCGGCACATCTGAATGGATAAAGTCATAAGCATCGATCATTGTTTGGCTATGACCGGTACACCAGATTTTCTGGTCGTTATAGTAAGAAAGTTCGTGCCCATTCAACTGTACATGATCATACATTTTTTGACATTCTTCTGAAGAAAATGTTTGAGAGTAGATTTCTTCACCGTTTACTCGAATGAAAGAACCGTTCATGGTGACCGCAGAAGTAATGCCCGCGTCTTCCATAATCGAGTGGATTTCTGCTTCTGTACGTCCTGTGGCGATGACGGGAAGAACGTTGTTTTCTTTTAATGCGTTCATAGCTTTTGCCACTTCGGGTGTGATTTTTGACTTCGCATCTAGTAATGTTCCATCAAGATCAAAGAAAGTGATTGCACGATAATTTGACACAAATAAAACTCCTTTTTTATTGGAATAAGTTTATCTTAACAAAGAATGAACAAAAGACAAACCTTTCGTGAAGAATTCCTGAACATATTGGTTCAGTCAACAATATAGAGTATACTATAAGAAGAGAATTTAGGAGGGAAAGAATGATTTTTTTCAGTATTGGTATCTTATTCTTAATAATTGGCAGTCTTTTTCGGATTCTGCCCTCAAAAGGAAACCTGCCTTTTTATGGGTACCATTCGCCTCTTGCCGCAAAAACAGACGCTCATTGGCGACTAGCACAAAAGACAAGCGGGAACTGGTTTTTCCTTATGGGCTTACTGATGACATTGATCGGTTATTATTTAAAGATATCTGGACATACGAATTATTTTTTGATCGAAATGCTATTATTGGTATTTCCAATTATGCCCATTTTTATTATGACAGAAAAAAAATTACAGAGATATGACCTGGAAACTGGAGGGAACGATAATGAATATTTTAATGATTGAAGATAATCAATCTGTTTCTGAAATGATGCAGATGTTTTTCTTAAATGAAGGTTGGGAAGCAACCTTCAAGTATGATGGAAAAGAAGGGCTTGACGCCTTTTTAGAAAACCCCCAACATTGGGACATGATTACATTGGACTTGAATTTGCCTACAATGGACGGCATGCTAGTAGGAAGAGAGATCCGCAAAGTTTCAAGCACAGTGCCGATTATCATGCTGACAGCTAGAGATTCTGAAAGTGATCAGGTGATCGGCTTGGAGATGGGGGCAGATGATTATGTGACAAAACCTTTCAGTCCGCTGACGCTTATTGCTCGAATGAAAGCTTTACATCGCCGTAGCGAGTTGGCAGAAGCAAGAGAAGAAGCAGCGGTTTCAGATGACCATTTTGATATTGAGACCAGTCATTTCAAGATGAATACGAAAACACGAGAAGCATATCTGGACAATCGGCCCATCGAAGGCTTGACGCCTAAAGAATTCGATCTATTGTTTACTTTAGCAAAAAAACCACGACAAGTATTTTCTCGGGAACAGTTGCTTGAACTAGTCTGGGATTACCAGTATTTTGGTGATGAACGGACAGTAGATGCTCATATCAAGAAATTGCGTCAAAAAATTGAAAAGGTCGGACCACAAGTTATCCAAACTGTTTGGGGAGTCGGCTACAAATTTGATGATTCTGGTGTTGCCTAATGCGTTATTTGTATCAGCAACTCTTAGCTTTTTGCGGAATGGTCGCGTTGATCTTATTGATCGTCGGAGTTTCTTTTACGCAACTGACAAAACAGACGATTGAAGAAAACAATTATCAGCAACTGTTTGGATACGCTGAATCAGTTGAAAAGACAACGCAAACCTATGCCGATACACTTCCGCAGTTTAGTCAAGATCAGGCATTTCAAAATGCATTGCTGCTGACGGAGCAAGTACTGACAGAACAAAATGTGAATTTTATATTCATCGACAAAAATGAACGTGTCATTTATCCGACCAATACAGCATTGCTGAACTTTACCTTAACAACGGATCAATGGAAAAATCTGAGGAGTGGGCGTCAAGAGAAATTCACATCGAATAAAAACATTTTAGGGCAAGCGCAGGCGACCTCTTACGCACTTGTACCATTCAATTTGAATCATGAATTCTATGGAGCACTTGTAGTCAGTCAACCTGCGCGAAATATCGATAACAGTGTTCGTCCAATTACACTGAACCTGTTCAAAGGTTTCATTTTTTCCAGTATTGTGGCGGTCATTGCCAG
Organism: Enterococcus sp. E5-162; assembly: GCF_035725965.1. NCBI lineage: Bacteria > Bacillati > Bacillota > Bacilli > Lactobacillales > Enterococcaceae > Enterococcus > Enterococcus sp. E5-162. Next base: position 24,331 of record NZ_JAPRFV010000009.1, read on the forward strand.
TTATGCTTTTGCAGCATTCCAAGTCAAGCGGATCAATCGTTTAAGGAATGCGACGAAAGAAGTGACGAATGGCAATTTTGATGTACAGCTTCCCGTACATGATAAAGATGAATTTGATGAGTTAGCAGATGATTTCAATAAAATGACGAATTCACTGAAAGAATCTCAAGCAGAAATCGAAGAACAAGAAAATCGTCGAAGACAATTCATGGCAGATGCTTCCCATGAGATGAGAACACCTCTTACGACAATCAACGGTCTTCTGGAAGGGTTGGAATACAATGCAATCCCTGAGAATCAGCGAGAAAATGCGATTAAATTGATGAAGAATGAAACAGAGCGTCTGATCCGTTTAGTGAATGAAAATTTGGATTATGAAAAAATCCGTACGAATCAAATCAGTATGGTCATAAAAAAATTCAATGGTACAGAAACATTGAGGAATATTGTTGCCCAGTTAGAAGCTAAAGCAGAGGCAGCAGGGGATACGTTGATACTGAAAGCTGATGATGATATCGATGTTTACGCTGATTATGACCGTTTTGTCCAAATAATGGTCAATATTATTCAAAACGCGATACAATTTACCGAAAACGGCCAAATCATGGTCACCCTGGAAAAAGGTTATCTTGAAACGATCATCACGATCGAAGATACGGGAATTGGAATGTCTGAACAACAAATGAAAAGTATCTGGGATCGCTATTATAAAGTAGATCCTTCAAGAAAAAATACAAAATATGGTGAATCAGGATTAGGTTTACCAATCGTGCAACAGCTTGTTCGCCTGCATAAAGGAAAATTAGAAGTAGAAAGCGAACTGGGAAAAGGAACGAAATTCACTGTTCGTTTGCCTGACGTAGAAATCAAAGAAGAGTAAAAAAACAAGTGATATAAAAGATCATGAATCGATCTTCTATATCGCTTGTTTTCTTATAATAAAATGACTGATTTAACCCGCAGGCTCTAAACGATCAATGTAAGGACTTTGAGCAATAGTAGCGTCATGCGTAAAGAGTAAAATACCTTGATTTTCTTCATGAGCTAAATAAGAAAGCAAGTGGAGCAGTTCTTGGATCTCCAATATACTAAGTTCATCAAAGGTGTCTTCAATAACAATATTGTTTCGTTTGGAAAGCAACGCATGAAGCAATTGAAGCTTTACTTTCTCAAAAGGCGTAAGCTCAGTCGCCGCACAATTAAGTAATGAAGAAGAGATATCAAGTTTTTCTTGATAGGCTAAACGATCTTGTTTGATTCCCTTTTCTGGTAAATCTAACAGTACATGGTCTTTGAGCTTTAGGTAAGGAAACATTGGCCAATCTTTTTGAACGATGGCGAAATTTTCCAGATTAGCAACTAGAACTTCTTTTTTTAAGTGCTCTAATATCTTATCCTGTTTTTCGAGGGGACACAAGATAACGGTCAAATGGTCAGCGTTAATCAAATATTCAGGTTTCATTACGTTTAGGCCTCCTGCTTTGCAAGTGATGGATAAAAAAAGTGAATGGGAATAGGCTGAGAATCAGACAGCACCCGCTAAGTCCAACAAGTGTTTGGGCAAAGCCTCTAAGAATATCTGTGAAAAACAGATCATTTTGAAAATCAATAGTAAAGAAAGTCTGCTGATCCATCGGAATCGTAAGTCCGCTTACTGAAGTCAAGATATCACGGATATCTGGCAGCTCAGCAGTCTTTAAGACAAGAAAATTGATCCTTTGAAGCAGTGTTTCATAAACCGACTGGAAGCTGACGATCCACAATAAAACCAAGATACAACAAAGAAAGAGAGGAAAGAACAGCTGCCAAAAAATAAAAAGGAACAGTTTGGCTTTAGAAAGACCAGTCAGGCGCCAATTCATCAATTCTTGCTGGTTTTGCCTGAGTGAATAGTAAAAGAAAAAGATAAAAAAGAAGGCAAACAGAAAAAATAAACTGAATATGCCTTTTAGATAAAATCGGCTAGCTAATTCTAAAGCCGGAAGAAGAGCCGTAGATGCAGAAGCACCGATAAATGAAAGCCGATCTTGGACTTGATTCGCTAAAGCCGATTGCAAATGGTAAAGAGTCAGGCATGCTATCAATAAAAAAGCAGAAAAGCTTGAAAATAAACAATAGAGTATTGTCTGCTTTTTGTAATAAATTAATCGAGCAGTAGCATAGCGGATCATTTTCATACTTTTCACCTCTATAAAAAGTATAAAAAATGAATATGAATAAAGTATGAAATTCCTTTAGTAAAATCACGAATTAAAACCAAAACCAGGAAACCTCTTGCAAAAAGCAAGAGGTTTTGAAAAAAGAGCTGCGACAAGATATTTGTCACAGCTCCTTTCAGATTTGTTTTGTCATTCGGAAGAACTTGTGGTCGTTCCGTGAAGTTCTTGATACGTTTGAGTTTTATAAAGATCAACAGTTGATTGTCCGTTGTGTTGACTAAAGACACTAGTTGATTTGTCACCTAGAGATTTTTCAGCTTCTTTTAATTTCTCTAAGCCATTCTTGTAGTCATAATCACTGGTATCAATTGGGTCTAATCCACTATTCGTATAGAACCGAAGAAGATCACCGTTATTGATTTGATCAGAAACAGCTAACTGTTTATCAACTTTTTCTTTGAGTGAATCAATTTCATTTTGTACTTCCTCAGTAGGTTCAGTAATGGCCTCACCAGTTTCGTTACTGTAGATGGTACCACCGTAGTAAGTATATTTTGGAGTAACAAAATCGCCATCACGGAAAGAAACAAGCTGTTCATGATCTTTCGAGAATAGATCTTGTCCTAACTGAATATAATTTTTTGTATCTACACCTAGTAAATGGAGCAGCGTAGGCAAAGCATCAACTTGGCCGCCATAAGTGTGATTGATCCCGCCTTGTGTTTGTCCAGGAATATGAATCATATAAGGGACACGCTGCATTTGTGCATTGTCATAATTAGTCCAAGTAGAACTCGTTTTTCCAACTAGTTCAGCTAGATTTTTATTTCTAGAATTCGAGACACCATAATGGTCACCGTAAAGAACGATAACTGAATTATCATACAAGCCGCTTTCTTTCAAATAGTTGAAGAATTCTTGTACGGCAGTGTCTAAATAATTAGCTGTCGCGAAGTAACCGTTAATCGTTTCATCGTTTGTATTGGCTAACGGGAATCCAGCTTCGTCATTGGTGAATTTCGAATAAGGATAATGGTTAGATACAGCAATGAATTTTGAATAAAATGGTTGTTGCAGACGTTCCAAGTATTGTACAGATTGTTGGAAAAATGGTTTATCATGCAAACCGTATTGGAACGAATTGTCATCATTAACGTCATAATAAGAAGAATCGAAGAAATAATCATATCCTAAATTCTTATAGGTCTCGTTTCGATTCCAGAATGTGCCGGCGTTCCCATGGAACACTGCACTTGTGTAGCCTTCTGTTTGACTTAAAATATCAGGTGCAGCTTGGAAAGTATTTTTTCCGCCTAATTGTGTGAACAAGGAGCCTTGATTCAAGCCAAACAATGAATTTTCCATCAGCGTTTCCGCATCACTTGTTTTTCCTGCTTTTACTTGATGGAAAAAGTTGTCAAAACTGAACGTGCTATTGCTGTGATAAAGACTATTGATGAAAGGTGTAACTTCATGTTGGACACCATTCTCATCTGTCAATTTATAATCGATCAAGAATTGTTGGAAGCTTTCTAAATGGATATAAATCACATTTTTTCCTTTAGCAAGTCCAAACAAATCATCATTTGGTGCTGCGTAATGTTCTTTTACATAATTTTCTACTTCTTTCATATCATTGGGGCTTGCTTCTGCCCGCACTTGGTTTGTCTGGTAAGTTTGAACGCCGTCGTAAACCATGAAAGCATTCAAGCCAAGATATTTGACCAAATAATCCCGAGAGAATGTACGAGTCAATAATTCTGGACGATCAGCTTCCGCCATAAAAAGATTTCCTGAGAAAATCATAACGGCTAATGTAGAGATTGCAAAAGCCATTCTTGCTCGAATCGGACGAGGGTCCAACTTGATTTTTTTGGCGATCAGTAGGACAGTCAAGATAATGAAATCGATCCAATAGATCACGTCATATGGGCGAAACAGTCGAATGGCACTTTCTCCCAGACCACTTGCTACTTTCCCAGCACCTAAAATCGTGTTGATCGTAATGAAGTCCGTGAATTCTCGATAATAAGTGACATTCGAAAAAACAAGCAACGTCAAAAGAAAATAAATGACCATTATCGTGATATAAGCAACTCTAGGGCGTCTGATATAAAGAGCAATTCCAAGTAATAACAGTGTAGTTGCAATAGGATTGATAAATAAGATAAAGTATTGAATGCCACTTTCAATTCCGAGATGGAAATCAACCAAATAGGCAAAAATCGTTTTCAACCAAAGTAAAACGACTAGTAAAGAAAAAAATCCGAGCCTCTTATTCAAAAAGGCAGGTGTTTTTATATATTTCAAGATAATCTTCCTTTCTGCACTTCTTAATCACAGAAGTGCCATGAAACCATGTTACACAGCTCACTTATTCTCATTTATTTTACTAGTATGACAATATAGTGTCAATTGAAACCAGAACTTTGTGCTGTTTCATTAAGGTTTTCTTTAAGCTTGATGAAAAAGAAGCAGTAAGACAAGACCTATGTTTTTTGTTATACTTGAGAAGAGAAAGCTAAAGCAGGTGAAGGAATGAAAGTACAAGTAAAAAAAAGAGCAAGCAGTCGATTGAAAAAAGGCTATCCATTGATCCAAAAAGAAGACCTTGCACATCCTCAAAAAGAAACCACGCAATGGGTGGAATTAGTTGATCCGCAAAATCAATTTATCGCAAAAGGATATTTAGGAAAGCAGAATAAAGGGATCGGTTGGGTACTGAGCCAGCAGGATATCCCATTTGATCAATCATTTTTTGAAGAACTTTTTGTGAAGTCAAAAGAAAAAAGAACTTTCTTTTTTTCAGATGATTCTACTACCGCTTTTCGTATATTCAATGGAGAAGGAGACGGAATCGGCGGTCTGATTATTGATTATTATGCAGGTTATGCTGTTTTTTCTTGGTATAACGAGACGTTATATACACATCGTGAATTATTGATTCAAGCTTTTCGTGAAATCTATCCGGAAATCATCGGTGGATATGAGAAAATTCGTTTTGAATCAGTGAATCTGCCTGAGAGCCAGTTCATTTACGGAAAAGAGGCACCGGAGCCCTTGATCGTAAAAGAAAACGGAATAAAATTTGCCGTTTATTTAAATGAAGGATTAATGACTGGTATCTTTCTAGACCAAAAAGAAGTACGGGGATCATTGGCAGAAGGTTTCGCTTCTGGGAAAACAGTTTTGAACATGTTTAGTTATACCGGCGCCTTTTCTGTTGCTGCCGCAATGGGAGGGGCAATCGAAACGACAAGTGTCGATCTAGCAAAACGCAGTTTGAAAAAAACACAAGAACAGTTTGAAGTGAATGGCCTGGATGTCGATCAGCAAAAAATCATTGTTATGGACGTATTCGAGTATTTCAAATACGCAAAAAGAAAACAATTTTTATATGACATGATTGTGTTGGATCCACCAAGTTTTGCCAGAAACAAGAAAAAAGTCTTTCGCGTAGCAAAAGATTATGGGGAACTGGTCAAGGATAGTCTGGATATTTTAGCAGAAAATGGGATACTTATTGCGTCTACAAATGCTGCAAATGTCTCGATCGAACAATTCCAAACAATGATCGAAGAGGAATTCCATGCCAAGAATGTTTCTTTTGAACAACTTGCTTTATATCGTTTGCCAAAAGATTTCCAGACGACGGATACCTTTTTAGAAGGTAATTATCTGAAAGTGTTTGTTTATCAAATTAAAAATAACCATTAGAAGGAGCGATGCAGAGTGGTTCGGATAAAGGGATTGAATATAGGAAGCGGTAGACCAAAGATTTGTGCGCCTCTTATCGGAGCCGTCCGAGAGGAAGTATTACGTGAAGCAGTTCTTGCACGTGAAGCAGGGGCCGACTTAGTAGAATGGCGAGTCGATCATTATCGTAAGGTTTTTTCTTTTGATGAAGTTGCAGAAACATTGGTTCTTATCCATGAGATGCTTGATGGACTGCCGTTATTATTTACGTTTCGTACCTTAGCTGAAGGCGGAGAACAAGACATTTCGATCCGTCAGTATCGCGACCTCTATGAACATGTGATACACACAGGATTAGTAGATATGGTCGATATCGAGTTGTTCAAAGTAGAAAGTCTAGGAAAAGGACTGATAGAGGAAATCAAGTCTTTAAACATTCCTTTAATTATCAGTAGTCATGATTTTAAAGAAACACCAGCTGACCCTGTCTTGCTTTACCGACTGAATGTCATGGAACATTTTGGCGCTGATATCGGAAAGTTGGCAGTGACTCCCAATAATGAACGAGATGTTTTGCGGTTGATGGAGTTGACTAGACGGGCAAATGGTTTTGTCTCCATGCCTATCATTACGATGTCTATGGGCGATCTGGGAAAAATTTCTCGTCTGGCTGGCGGAACGACAGGATCCGTCATGACGTTTGGTTCCTTAAGCAATGCTTCTGCTCCAGGACAATTACCGGTCAAAGCATTGAAGCAAATTATCCAATTATTAAATGAACCGTTGTAGAACAAGTTTGAGGTGATATTTTTTGGCAAAGAAAAAAATAGTAAAAACGAATGCGATCCGTATGGTCGAACAAAAAAAGATTCCCTATACAGAACACGAATATGAATGGGACGAAAACCACCTAAGTGCGTCCTCTGTCGCAGAACAGCTCCCAGAGAGCCAATCTCGTATATTTAAAACACTGGTTGCTGTGGGCAATGTGACGGGGCCTCTTGTTGCTGTGATACCAGGAGAAGCCGAATTGAATCTAAAAAAATTAGCAAAAGTTTCAGGGAATAAAAAAGTAGAAATGCTTCATTTGAAAGATTTGGAAGCAACGACCGGATACATACGTGGTGGCTGCTCGCCTATAGGAATGAAAAAACTGTTTCCTACTTATTTAGATCAAATCGCAGAAAACTATGATCAAATCATTGTATCAGCTGGCAGAAGAGGGCTACAGATGGAATTAGCTCCTCAAGATATCTGTGCATTAACGAGCGGACAATTTGCAGATATAAAACAATAAATCATACGTATAAAAGAAAGAAGGAGGCCGGGATGTTGTTTGCCCAGTCTCCTTCTTTCTTTTTTATACATTATGCTCTTTGCCCAGCATTCCTTCCTGCTACATGTCCTGTAGCGAAAGCCGCTGTGATATTAAAGCCACCAGTATAACCATTGACATCCAGTAATTCTCCGGCAAAATACAGACCATCAATGATTTTACTCTCCAACGTTTTAGGATGAATTTCCTTTAGAGAAACCCCTCCGCCAGTTACAAATGATTTCTCAATAGGAAAAGTCTTGTTGATTGATAGCTTAAACTCTTTGCATAATTGAACGAAATCTTGAATTTGTTTTTGAGAGGCTTGTTGTCCTGTTAGGCTATCCATTTCAAGCCGCTCAAGAAAGAAAACCAACAATCGCTCAGGTAATAGACCATGCCAAGCATTTACTAAGTTCTTTTTGGTGGCTTTACTTTTTTCTGTCAATAAATGAATAAGCTCTTGTTTGGTTTGTGTAGGAAAACAATCCAGAGAAAGTGTCACTGGTTCTCCCGTTTTCTCTAATTCTTTATTGACGAAACTTGAACAACGCAGTGCAGCCGGACCAGAAATACCGAAATGGGTGAAAAGTAAATCCATCGTATGTTCAGTCAATACACGGCCTTTTTTATTTAGAACACGTAAAGTGATGTCCTGTAAAGAAAGCCCTTGAAGTGTTTTCTCCTGAATATACGGTTCATCCGATATCAAGGGGGACTCTGTCGCATACAGAGGCGTCACCGTGTGACCCACTCGCTTCACGATCTTGTACCCATCTCCAGTAGAACCAGTAGAGGGATAAGTCCGCCCACCAGTTGTTAAGATAACGGCAGGAGCATGGAACTCTTCGAATTCCGTGCGTATACCGTAAATTTTATGTTCTTTGTGGATCAATTTCTCTACTCGAGTAGAGAATAGGATCGTCACATCTAGTTCTTTCAGACGATTAAGTAATGCTTCGATAATCGTTTTTGATTTATTTGTCACAGGAAACATCCGTCCATGATCCTCTTCTTTTAAATGTACGCCTTGTGATTCAAAGAAGTTCATGATATCGAAATTATTCCATTGCGCAAATGTACTATATAAAAAATTTCCATTTCCAGGAATATGTGCGATTAAATCATCAACAGGACGATTATTCGTAACGTTGCACCGACCACCACCTGTCATCAGTAGTTTTTTTCCTGCTTTTTTGTTTTTTTCGATCAAAAGTACGCGTGCGCCTTGTTCAGCTGCACTGATCGCTGCCATCATCCCGCTTGTTCCAGCGCCGACTACGATCACATCATACAGTTTTTCCATTCCCTCACCTCAAGGAAAGTGTAGCATATTTGAAGAAAGAAAACAGAAAAAAATGTTTTGAGCCAAAAGAGAAAATGAGCTAAAATGAGGGAAGATAAGCAAAGGAGCGTGGAACGATGACAAACGCAACAGAATATGTTCAAGCAATTCAAGAAAAGCTACATCAAAAGGATCAAGGACAAGAAGAATTTTTGCAAGCAATCGATGAATTCATGCCCACAGTGATGTCTTTTTTGGACACTCATCCCGAATATATCGAAAAGAATATTTTAGAACTTTTAACAGAACCAGAAAGAATTATTCAATTTCGAGTACCTTGGCAAGATGATAAAGGAAACTGGCGAGTAAATAGAGGCTACCGTATCCAATACAATTCAGCTATCGGCCCTTATAAAGGTGGATTACGCTTTCATCCCAGTGTCAACCTAAGTATCTTGAAATTTTTGGCTTTTGAACAGATTTTCAAGAATAGTTTAACTGGTCTGCCAATCGGCGGAGGAAAAGGTGGGAGTGATTTCGATCCTAAAGGGAAATCTGATAATGAAATCATGCGTTTTTGTCAAAGTTTCATGTTGGAATTGTCAAAACATATTGGGCCATCAATTGATGTTCCTGCAGGAGATATCGGTGTAGGAGCTAGAGAGATCGGTTATTTGTTTGGCGAATATAAACGATTGAAAAAATATGATACTGGTGTGTTGACAGGTAAACCTCTGGATTTTTGGGGAAGTAAGATACGTACAGAAGCGACTGGATATGGATTGGTCTATTATGTCAAACATCTATTGAACGAAGAAAAAGATTCATTTGATCAAAAAACAGTTTTTGTTTCCGGAAGCGGGAATGTAGCCATTTATGCAATCGAAAAAGTGCAAGAACTTGGTGGAAAAGTGGTTACATGTTCAGATTCTAGCGGGTACATCTATGATCCAGAAGGAATAGACGTGTCACTATTGAAAGAAATCAAAGAAATCAAGCGCCAACGTTTAACAGAATACGCGAACCAACGTCCTTCTGCTGTTTATCATGCTGGAGAATCTGTTTGGACATTGAAAGAAAAGGCGGATATCGCTTTGCCATGTGCCACTCAAAACGAAATAGACGAAAGCTTGGCTGAAATCTTAGTAGAAAATGGGATCAAAATCGTAGCAGAGGGCGCTAATATGCCATGTACAGTAAAAGCTGTTTCTGTTCTTCATGAAGCAGATGTGTGGTATTGTCCAGGAAAAGCTGCTAATGCTGGAGGAGTGGCAGTATCTGCTTTAGAAATGAGTCAGAACGCCCAACGATTGACTTGGGAAAGAGAACAAGTGGATGAGCAACTGGATCAAATCATGGAAAAGATTTACCATACGTGTCGCCAAACAGCTGCTGAGTATGGTGACGAAAAAAATCTGCTTCTTGGAGCAAATGTTGCTGGATTTGAAAAAGTTGCCAAAGCAATGGCAGCAGAAGGTTTAGTTTAAAAAATGAAACTTTCTTGGAAATATTGTCAGCATTTTGTTTATTTGCTTGAAAAATAATAAAAAAAAACGTAAAGTATTACCTGTAGAGTAAACCTATAAGGAGGAGAACAAATGGCACACATTCATTTTGACTATTCAAAAGTAGCACCGTTTGTCAATGAACATGAGTTAGGGTACATGCAAAGCCAAGTAACAGCAGCCCACAACGAATTACGGGAAGGAACTGGCGCAGGAAGCGACTTCCGCGGTTGGATCGATTTACCAACGAACTATGACAAAGAAGAATTTGCACGTATCAAAGAAGCAGCTAAAAAAATCCAATCTGATTCTGAAGTATTAGTTGTTATCGGTATCGGTGGTTCTTATTTAGGCGCTCGTGCAGCAATCGACTTCTTGAATCACACATTCTTCAATCTATTAGATAGCGACACACGCAAAGCACCACAAATCTTCTTTGCCGGAAATTCAATCAGCTCAACATATATCGCTGATTTGATCGAAGTAATCGGTGATCGCGACTTTTCAGTAAACGTTATTTCAAAATCTGGAACAACTACTGAACCAGCGATTGCTTTCCGTGTATTCAAAGAGCTTCTTGTTAAGAAATACGGACAAGAAGAAGCAAACAAACGTATCTACGCTACAACAGATAAAGCAAAAGGTGCAGTTAAAGTAGAAGCAGATGCAGAAGGTTGGGAAACTTTCGTGATTCCTGATGATATCGGCGGACGTTTCTCTGTATTGACTGCTGTTGGTTTGTTACCAATCGCTGTTAGTGGAGCAGATATCGACGCATTGATGCAAGGAGCTGCTGATGCAAGCAAAGCTTATTCAAGCGACAAACTAGAAGAAAACGAAGCTTACCAATACGCAGCAATGCGCAACATTCTTTACCGTAAAGGCAAAGTAACTGAGTTATTGATCAATTATGAACCAGGAATGCAATACTTCTCAGAATGGTGGAAGCAATTGTATGGCGAATCTGAAGGAAAAGACCAAAAAGGCATCTATCCTTCAAGCGCAAACTTCTCAACTGATTTGCACTCTTTAGGACAATTCATCCAAGAAGGACGCCGCAACATTTTTGAAACAGTTGTGAAAGTTGAAAAACCTCGTAAATCAATCACGATTCCTGAACAAGCAGAAGACTTAGACGGTCTAGGCTACTTGCAAGGAAAAGAAGTGGACTTCGTAAATACAAAAGCATTTGAAGGAACATTGCTTGCTCATACAGACGGTGACGTACCTAACTTGCTAGTCAAAATTCCAGAAATGGATGCTTACACATTGGGTTACACAATGTACTTCTTTGAAATTGCTGTAGGTATTTCAGGTTACTTGAATGGCATCAACCCATTCGACCAACCAGGTGTAGAAGCTTACAAGAAAAACATGTTCGCACTTCTAGGCAAACCAGGCTTTGAAGACCTTGCTAGAGAATTGAACGAACGCCTGTAAGATAAGGGTTTTTCGCTAGATTTAAATAATCAGTGATAGAAACATGTTCGCTTCTAAATAAAATTAGTGATAGTTTTAGTGATAGTGAACTTAAAAAAAGCACTCAATTTGAGTGCTTTTTTATTTGCTCTTCTATATAGTTTTCTAGTTGATTCATTGATCTTTTTTTCACTTCGGGAGAAATATGGGCATAGACTTGTGTAGTAGAAACATCTTTATGACCTAAAAAATCTTTGATATCTTCTAAAGGTATTCCTGCTTGTCTCGTTCTAGCTGCAAAAGTATGTCTACCATCATGCACAGTTATGTGGGGGAGACTGGCACGTTTTTCAATTCTATGAGAAGCACCGTTAACGGTTCGATCTCTTATTGGAATACCTTTATTTTTACCGTAAGTATTTATAAAAATAAATGCTTCGTGGTCATCTGTTTCAGGTAAAAAACCAAATTCTTTTATTACTTGATTTCTTAAAGTCAATAAGGCTTTCTTTACTCGTTTTGTCATAGGCAATGATCGTGTACCAGATGGGGTTTTTGTGTCATCTGTAATAATCAAACCTTTGTTAGGTCCTTTTTCAGCAGCCCCAAGTCGTTCACGATTAATATTAAGTGTATTCTGAGAAAAATCAATATCAGCCCATTGAAGCCCTAAAGCTTCTGATTTTCGCAATCCTTGATCAAATATAATAAGAAAAAAGGGATACCATATAAATGATTTTTCTTTTTTGGCAAATTCGAGAAATAGTTCAGATTGATCAAAAGTATAATATTTAACTTTCTTTTTATCAGATGGATTTCTTGGAAACTCAACAAAACTAGTAGGGTTATTCTTTATATATCCTAACTGAATAGCTTTTTTGAAAGCATTGCTAAGAGTGGCGTTAATACTTTTGGCTGTTGTTACTGAGAGACCTTCCTTAGTTCTCCCCAAACCCTTTTTAGTAAGTAACTGATTGATGAATCTTTGATGATCAGCTCTAGTATATTTATCTAGTTTATATTTTCCAATATATGGATTGATGTACATTTTTATATTTGCTCTGTGAACAATTCTTGTTCCTTCTTTAACATTCATTTTATAGTTATTAATCCAATCGTCCATAAACTTTTCTATAGTCAAATTTTTAGGGTTTTTTTGTGTATATTCTTCCGAAGCTATTTCGCCTTCGACAATTTTTGCGAATCTTTCTGCTTCTTCATGACTTTTAAACCCTTTTTTATGAATCTTTTTCTGTAGCTTAGTACCAGGATCAATTCCATTTGATATATAGACTTCATAACGATATTCTTTTGATTTTTTTAAATAGTACTTTTTAATGGAAGCCATTAAAACCAATCCTTTCGTATTTCATTCCTAATAATAAGAATATTTTAGGGGAGGTATGTTATTTGAACGAATATTTAGAAAATCGTCGTATTAGCAGAGTTTTTATACGAACTTATGTTCTTTTGCGTTTAAAAAGAAAAGCCCGAAGGCCAGTCTTTATTGTAAATTTAAGTTAATATCATATGTGTGATACGAGTTTTCATCATCATAATTATCAGTTTCATAGCTAGAATCAATCTTCAATCGAAGAGATTTGATTGAAGATGCAACAGGAAGTTTTGATAAAGGATAGATGCCCCAACCATCTTTTTTTGTTCCTTTCATGAAGTCACCATCCCATGAATCATAATTAAAGACTCCGCCATCATCAACTTGCTCACCATAGTCAGTTACAATTGTGGCTTGATTAGGGTATATAGATACATCTTGTTGTGTATTATCTATGTTGTAATGCACGGCTACAAAACCATTGTATTGATTATCTGAATAGTCTTTGATATCAGTAGTTTTCACAACTGAGACCCGATCGATATTTAGGTTAACACCCGCCCAAGAATTATCATTAAAATTGGTTGAATAATCTTGTTTACCTTGTACTTCTATGGATTCTCCATCAGGTACATTATCAGCTATTTTTCCGAAATCTGAATCATTTGATAGAAGATTAGTCTTTTTTTCCACAGAGCTACTGAATTCAAGAGAAACCATTGTAGAGCTCGCAGTGGTTGTTTCTTTAGGCGTATCAGAATTTGAATTACTATTTCCACATGCTCCTAGTACAATACTAGAGAACAGAATTAATCCTAACCCAACTATTTTTTTCATTTCTTCCTCCATAACAATAAAAATATATTTACTCCCACTTAAAGGCAGGTAGTGATAGTCGCCAATTAAATTAAAAATCTATATGAATTTTTAGGAAGTCCATACAAATTTGTTAAATCTTCAATTTTTCTAGGGTATTGATCATTATCTTCTTTATAAAGAGAAATAATAAGATTGGCGGCAAAGCAATTCGCTTCGCTTTCTGATTTGCTTCTGGAGGATCGAGTAGAGACATAATAACTAGATAAACCTTGATGAAAAATTGCGTGACCTAGTTCGTGAGCACAAATATAGAACCGTTCTTCAGAATACTTTAGTTCGTGATTTAGAAGAATAACCGAACGCCCTAACAGTTCTTGAAATTGTCCCTTTGGATTATTCAAAAAAGGAACATACCTAATCTGAATATCCATTTTTTCGCAAATAGTAAAGGGATTAGCTGAATTATATTTTTGCTTCAGTTTGCCAACTAGACTAATTACGTCCATCTTCATAGAAAATCACTTCTCTTTACTTTTGTCTTCTTTTCTAAATTCCCAAAATAGACCTGTCAAAACATCTTTTACCCGTTGTTTCTCTTCATCTGTTAATGTTTCACCACCATAAGCCATGTTAACGTTGGAATCGAGCATTTTATCTAATTCAATTAAATCATTTTCATCGGCCCATTTTGGCGTTTTATTTCTTCCTAATAAATAATCAGTAGTAACATCAAAAATATTAGCTAAAGATTGAAGAATAGAAAAGTCAGGCTCTCTCTTTCCACTTTCATAGGCTGTATAAGCAGGGCGAGTAATTCCTAACTTATCAGCAACTTCTTGTTGCGTCATTTTCTTTGAAAGCCTCAATTCTTTGATTTTTTCTGGAAACATTTCGACACCCACTTTCTATATAAATGGTAACACGCTGTTACGTATAAATGAATCTAAAAACAAGTAACTCTTTGTTACTTTTTGCATTGGCAAGTAACTATGTGTTACTTATAATGTATTTGTAACGAAATGACACTTAAATAGGAGGTATATGATGAGGAAATGGCTAATTGAAAAAAGAGAGCAACAAAATCTAACTCAAGAAAAAGTAGCTAAAAGATCAGGAATTCAGCGTTCTTATTATAGTATGATTGAGAGTGGCAAGAGAAGTCCTAGTCCATTTGTAGCTATGAAAATTGCCACTGTTTTATCATTTGATTGGACTATTTTTTTTAATCAACAAAGTAACAAAGTGACACATGGAGAGGTGATCAAATGAAAAAGAACGATAAGGATTTTCTTGAAGGTAAATTTTGTACGATTGTTTTGCCAATATTACTTTCTATTATTGTTTCAATTGTCTACAAATTATTAGTTAACTAAGAAAGGAGTGCTTTTCATGTCACGACAAGAAAAAATAAACATCGTACTTGATGCAAGGCCGAGACTAGTTCACATCATCAAATGTGCCACAGATGATCAACTTGGGGAATATGTCGGAAAAGTGTTAGATGATATGGTTATGACTGTCCCGTTTACTGATGTCCCACCATTAGAAGGAATTCGTTCAGATGGGGAGCCTTTAACAATTAATGATCAATTATTTGATCCGCAAGAAAACCGATGGATTGTTTTGACGAATGTATTGGATCACAATAAGCTAAATAATCTTGAAGCAGTGTACGAGGCACTGGAAAACGAGAACGGCAATCTAAAACAGCTCAATGCCAAACTCATGCTAAATGATGTAGCAATTAAACAGGAAAACACTGCATTAAAAGAAAAAGCTGATAGTTTAGCACAAATCAATTCAAAAATGATGCTTGCTTCGATTCAAAACAGCAAGGATATTGCAGAAATTAAAGAGCAATTAAATCCAGCTTCAAAGGGAGGTGAGTAGTATGTTTAGTTTTAGCGATGTGAAAATGATGTATGATTGGGGCTGTTTTACTGACGATCAAGTTCTACAGTTCGTTCCGCTATGCATTACAGACGAAGAAGCAGAAAAAATTATTAACAATGAAGAGAGTGCATCTTAATTGATGTGCTTTTAGTTTTGATACAAGGAGTTGCAATATGATTAATTTAGGGGAATGGGGAGCGATAGCAGGATCAATAACCGCTATCGTTTCTTTGATTTTATTAGTAATTAGACCGATTGTTGCATCATTTACAAAAATTACGAAAACACTATCACAAGTGAGTTACAACTTGGAACTATTAACAAAAGATTTAGAATCGAGCAAATCAGATCGATTGATGATTCATGAAGAACTAAAGAAACACGATGAAAGATTAGATACACATGCAGAAAAATTGGTAGAACACACACAACAAATTAAAACTTTATTTAGGGAAACATCTCGATAAAAATAGAAAGAAGATGAATAAAGATGATCTTACCTGATAAATATTATCAAATCATTAAGTGGGCGGTACTTACGGTACTTCCGGCTACATCTGTATTAGTTGCAACACTAGGCAAAGCATATGGATGGAATGGAACAGATATGACAGTTCTGACTATCAATGCAGTAGCGACGTTTTTAGGTGTTATCACTGGTGTGTCTGCATATAACTTAAAAAAATAGGAGGAAAAAAATGAAGAAGAAAATCATTTTATCATTGAGCCTAATAATGGCTCTTTTTTTATTGCCAATTAATGGGTTTGCCTATACGATTAACAATGAATTTAATTTAGGTGTAAATGAAGGTAGCTCTCAAGTAGCGAATAATCAGTATATTTTACTGCATGAAACACCTAACGAAACAGCAACAGGACGCAATGAAGCACAGTATATGCAACGTTCATGGACTAGTGCTTACACTGCTTACATTGTGGGAGACGGCGGAATTGTTTACCAAGTTGGACAACTTGGTTATGTGCAGTATGGCGCTGGTTCATATGCTAATGCAAATAGTCCTGTGCAAATCGAGTTACAACACACACATGATAAAGAAACTTTTGAAAAGAACTATAAAGTATACGTTGAATTGGCAAGAGATTCAGCAATGAAATATGGTATTCCATTAACATTAGACACTCCTTATAACCAACCAGGAATCAAATCGCATTTATGGGTAACACAAAATATTTGGGGCGATCATACAGATCCTTACGGTTATCTTTCTGAAATGGGTGTAAGTAAAGAAAAACTAGCCTATGATTTGGCTCATGGTTTTACGGATGATAATCCAACTACTTCGGAGGATAAACCAGTAATTGATCCAACTCGAGCAGGTGCTGCAAATTCTACGCTGACAGATGGAACAAATTACGCCCACATTGATCAGTTCGGAGAAATCGAAAACGCAAACTTGCATGTAGCTGGATGTCACATTGCTAATTATAAATACGAGTATATTTTCATTATGGACTACAATACTGGAAAAGAACTAGCTAGAGTAAGAGCTGATGGGATTTATAGACCAGACGTAAATCAAGCTTATAATACTTTAGGAAATGTTGGCTATCATGTATCTTTCAATATGCGTGATTTCCCTAATAAAAAAGTATATGTCATGATGCGTGCGACAAACGATCCAGAAGGAAATACTAAGGGTGGAGCACAAGATTTTCATGATAAGCGTTGGTATTTAAATATTCCACAACGATAAAAAATTCCCCCCTCTTTGAGGGGCGGTACATAAAAATTTATTATTTAGATTCTATAAACATGTGCAACTTATCTAACAACAAAGTATATATTCTACAGAAGTAAACAAATAGCTTATATTTTAGGATGTACACAAATTGACAAGTATAATAAAACTTTGATAAAATACAAATGTTTTTTATTTTTATGTGTGATTAGTTAGAACTTACTTAAATCCTATTATAATATTTTTGTTAATGATTTTAATAAAATGATTGGAGAGAAAATGATGGATCAAAAAGCGTTTATCGAATCTATTGATTCTACAATCGATAGATTAAAAAAAGAAATTCGATTTTATAATAGAGTAATTGGTATCGGAAATATTATAAAAATAGTCTTATCAGCTAGTATCCCAATATTAATTGATCAGGCTTCCGAACACAGGTCTTTACTATTGATTGTTTCAATTGCTTCAGCAATAATTACAATTATACAAAGTGGGATGTCTGCATTTAATTATCAAGATAAAGTACAGACTTCGACAGAGTTATTAATGAAAATTGAAAAAGAAAAGTTGTTATATATAACGAAAACATCCCCATATAATAAAACAGATGAAGAAAATTTCCATTTAATCGTTACAACCCTTCAAACTGAATTAATTGATATTATCTCTGATTTTAATCAAGTTAATAACTAAAAATTTATTTAATTAGAAAGTAGTGCAGATAATACTAATTGTACAATTAAGAAAAGAGATAAGACTTTACATTCCTAAAAAAATGTAAAGTCTTATCTCTTTTCTTAATGCTATAAATTCATAATAACATTATGGACAATAAATTTAAAATTTATTCAGACTGTAGACAAACTCCTAAATTTAGAGTGTTGTTTGCAGTCTGACGACTCAAAAATGAATCGTATAAATCAATTATAGTAATAAGTCATTGATTTCTTTAAATTCTTTATCAAGTTCTTTTTCATCATATTTTTCATATTTATCAGCTTCATGAAGAACTTTTTTAATTTCATGAATAGCCTTTCGTTCAACTAACCATTTTTTTAGGTTATGTTTTTTTTCTGGATTTTCAGATAACGTATCAAGTTCGTCTAACTCTTTATCCAGTTTATTGACAACAGAAACAATTTTGTTTACAACTTTTTCTTCTTTGTTTTCTAAATTTGACATTTATCTTCACGTCCTTTTTATTTGATAATTTAAGTATAGAACTTTGATATAGTTTATACAAATAGAAACGCTTCTTCGTGTATTCTGTGATTTTCTTTTGAAATGAGGAAAACTTTGGAGTAAAATGAACGTGGACAGAACAATATTTAGGAGGAATAAACTATGTGTACGTCTATTACTTATGTAACAAGTGATCATTATTTTGGAAGGAATTTTGATTATGAAATATCTTACAATGAAGTAGTCACTGTTACTCCAAGAAATTATAAGTTGAATTTTCGAAAGGTAAATGATTTGGATACTCATTATGCAATGATTGGTATTGCCGCTGGTATAGCTGACTACCCTCTTTATTACGATGCGACAAATGAAAAAGGATTGAGTATGGCTGGGCTAAATTTTTCTGGGTATGCTGATTATAAAGAAATACAAGAAGGGAAAGACAATGTATCTCCTTTTGAATTTATTCCTTGGATTTTAGGACAATGCTCAACAGTAGGAGAAGCTAAAAAATTGTTAAAAAATATCAATTTAGCAAATATAAATTATAGTGATGAACTTCCTTTATCCCCTTTACATTGGCTATTAGCTGATAAAGAAAAATCAATTGTCATTGAAAGTATGAAAGATGGACTTCATATATATGATAACCCTGTGGGCGTTCTTACCAATAATCCTTCATTTGACTATCAATTATTTAATTTAAACAATTATCGTGTCTTATCGAGTGAAACTCCTAAAAATAATTTTTCAAATCAAATAAGTTTGAATGCCTATAGCCGCGGTATGGGAGGGATAGGCTTGCCTGGAGATTTATCCTCAGTATCTCGTTTTGTTAAAGCGACTTTTACGAAGCTGAATTCTGTATCTGGAGATTCAGAGTCAGAAAGTATTAGTCAATTTTTCCATATCTTAGGTTCAGTAGAACAACAAAAAGGTTTGTGTGATGTTGGTGATGGAAAATATGAATATACAATTTATTCTTCTTGTTGCAATGTTGACAAAGGAATCTATTATTATCGAACATATGAAGACAGTCAAATTACTGCAATTGATATGAATAAAGAAGACTTAGATAGTCATAAGTTAATTAGTTATCCAATTATAGAAAAACAACAAATTAAATATATAAATTAGTTAATGTGTTGTGATTGATTATTTAATATAGATATAATACAAAAAGGCAAAGATATTTTCAAAACATTTTTTCTTGATGTGATATCCTTGTCTTTTTTGTAATGTTTTTAACTTATTGCTTTTGCAAAATTTATTTACCTGTTTTCTGGATCAACGATAGTGTATATTATGCTATCCTTGTTTGGATTTTAGGACGTTTAAAGAGGCACTTTTTTACATAACTTAATCCATAGACATAGACCTTTTAAGCATGCTGTGAGATAATAATAAAGAAGAGTTTAAAGCGCACCCCAAACCACTTCCCCATAAGTGTATTACGCTTTAAACTCTTTTATATTTGAATTCACTAAGAAGCATACCATATATTTGAATTTACTAAGAAGCATACCATATATTTGAATTCACTAAGAAGCATACCATATTTTTGAAAAAAAGTGAGAAAAAAGGCTTATAATTAGGATTTAGAGTAATTAATTAGATGTTTATTTTATAGGACTGATACTATAGATTACAAATAGTATCGTATTTCGCAATCTTAAATTATCTTCTTACTATAAATAAGATAATAAAATTTGTATTTGTCCTTTTTAGGTAACTTATTTTAATCTATATACCTTTCTGGATCAACGAAAGTATACTTTATATAGTCATAACGCCGATGATCGCTCCGTGCGTCTGGCACGTCAGTCACGATATCAAACAAAAAATATACATCTTTCTTCATTCTAGTTTTCGCAGCAGGAATTTTAAAGTAGTTCTTATTAGAATAGTAGAGATTGATTAATAAGCTATCTTCGATTGCTAAAAAGAAAACTTCTGAATCCCATACTTTGTGAAAGTCTTTAATGAATTTGTTCGAAGGATCAAATTTAAACCATAATTGTGTTTTTCCTTCCATTAACATATAAAGTTCACCTCAAAAAGAGTATACGAACAAACGTTCTTATTGTAAACCCTAAAATAGATTTTCCTGAATATGTATTGACAATATCTAAACGATAATATGCATTTCTTCTTATAAAAAGACCCTAGCAATTAAATTTGGTTGAGGTCTTTTTTCGTTCTTCTATTAATTTTTCTAACTCCTGTTTCAATATACATATAAAAAAGTAAAAATAATAGAAAAACTAGTGATAGCTTTGGTGATAGTGATATTAAAAATCAGAAAAGATAGAAAAAACAAGAGATAGATAAAATGCTGATATTTCGGCGTTTTCTAACGGTATAAAAGAGAAAAAAAGTAATAAATGTATACATGATACAAGAAAAACATGTTCGCACTTCTAGGCAAACCAGGCTTTGAAGACCTTGCCAAAGAATTGAACGAACGCCTGTAAGATAAGGGTTTTTCACTAGATTTAAATAATTAGTGATAGAAACATGCTGACTTTAAAATGAAAGCTGGTACCCATTTAGGTACTTAACACATATCGGCACCATTTATTCGGAAAAAGGGGGCTGTGACAAGAATTTTGTCCCAGCCTCTTGTTTGTATGGGAATCGATTCATTGCCTTGTTCTTTAGTTAAGGACTTGAAGAACAGGAAAGTGACTTCGAAGACCAATTCTATTTTTTTCTAAAATCAGTAAGTAAAAAAGCACTCACTTCGAGTGCTTTTTTGCGATATTTTCTTAGTGTTAAGATAGCCCTAATTTGTCTTTTACAGATGAAGGTACTTTATCGCTAGTGATTACTTTTTTCTCTATAATTCGCTTTTCGCTTGCTTTCAACTGCAAGATTGTTCCTTCGGGATAAGCAGAACCATTAGCAGAGTCGCCAGAAGTAATGACATCAAAATCCAATTGTCTTTTTTCACCGTTTTCAGCGTACGCATCTACGTTATATTTAAACCCTTTTCCAATTACTTCTCCATTATCTGCTTTAATATCAGTTTCTGCAGGCATCGGTGCTTTGATTACTGCATAATAATCTTTTCCTACATAAGTAGACTGATAGTAGTCCCAGCCTTTCCAACCTATAAAAGCAATCAATACGATAACGATTAACCCTAAAATTTTTTTCATGAAAATTCTCCTTTTTTATTTTTATTCTATAGAATATTATACAAATCATAACAAAATATCATCATCGAAACAGCTAACAAAATTGTCATAAAAAGCGACGATAATTGATATTAAAACTATATTTTTGTTTAGGTCAAGAACAAATGACAGATATAATGACCAAATGTATGTAAAAAATATAAAAAGACGTCTGTCGCGGATCACCGTTACAAACGTCTTCTATTGATTTTCCGAGATCTCATCAGTCGCCATTTGGAATGGGTCACTCCCTATCTAGATTCATTTAATGCTCGGACTGCTTGTTCAATTGTAATACCAAACGCAACGTTATTTTCGTTTTGTGCATCAATCGCCATAAAACGGTTAGAAGTTGTATCAAAGGCTACGCGGTATTGCATATTTTTTTTTGTAAACGTCATAAAATTCATCTCCTTTGTAATGTAATTCAGTTCTTGAAAGTTTCCTTTAAACTTTCGAACCTATAACAAGTTTAGCATCGTCCGTTTTTTCATGCAATTAAAAAGCATTTATCACTTTTCTTATTTATTTTTTCTTAAATCAATCAGCTGTTTTCTTTCAAGCCAATAAGTAGCCCAACCATCAACGTTAAAAAGACTATTGCTTGGATATAAATCATATACTCACCCCTTGTAAATAATTTAGCAGGATAATGAAAAGAACACACGAACAACATAGGAATATAAACAAACGTTTTTGTCACAACATCTAGAATTATGATAAGAAAATAGTTATCTAAAAAGTAAAAAATAAATCAAATAAAAATAAAAAAATGAAATAAAACGTTTTCAATTGAAGGGAGATTTGTTATTATAAAATAAAGAAAAACAAAGAAAAGAGGGAATGAAATGGTAAAAGCAGAAGTAGGAAGATCTTATATATGCAAACCGATTGGCGTATCTCACGAACTAATTGGCTGTATTGAACGTACATATAACAACACGGCTGTCGTGTATGTTGAAAGTTATGACCAACGAGACTATCCAATCATTTATGAAAGCAAGTACCGCATGCTCGTAAAATTCTGTGATATTAGTGCACCTGCTAAATTGGTTTCTTAAACAGTATTTTTGAGAATTCGCAAGAACTCCCTTATAATATAAATAAAGACAGAAGGGAGCGAGAAGATATGCCTAAAAGAAAAAGTTCAGGGAAAATGGGAATTATTCTTGCAGTGATCTCTGCAATTCCTGCTATTTTAGCTATTGTTCGTGCGATGAAGGAATCAAGAGATAATTAAGGACACGTTATGAATGTCAAACAAAAAACGCATATACCTGCGGTAACAGGTTATGCGTTTTTTGTTGTATAAAAGCTTATTTCATTAACGATTTTTGATTAGCCAACACCCAAAACGAAATTTAGTAGCTTGTCTGAATAAGTGATTTCTTCATCTGTTTGTTTCACACTTTCATTTAGTAGTCCCATCTCATCGGTTATGATACCATCCACACCATAAAACATCATGCGACTCATAGCATCTGAATCGTTGATCGTCCATACATATACTTTTTTTCCATCTTGATGGGCAGAATTAATGAAGTTACGATTGATCGTACTATACTCCATTGTCAAAAAATCAGCAGGCGTTACGGGAGGCCCAACGATATTGAAAGGCAAGATATAGCCCACATAAAAGTTTGGTTCTGCTTCTTTTAAATCAGAAACAGTTTGGTACGTCAAACTTTGCAAAATATGATGATTCTCTAAAATCACTTTGCGGTATTTCTGAACAAATCGTTCGACCAGGTCATCTGAATCTTTTTTAGAGGTCTTAATCTCAATAAGTAATTTTTGGTTCAATTCATGCGCTTTTTCTAAATAAGAATCAAAAGAACACACAGGGGCTTGGAACCCATTTTCAGTAACCGTAAGATTTGTCAATTCTTTCAACGTCAAATCCTGTGGTGTTCGATTTACCCCAGTTAAGTGACGAAGATTTGCATCATGCATCACTACGAAACGGCCATCTTTTGTTTCCTGCACATCCATCTCTATATAATCAGGATGATAGTCTCTGCTTGTTTTTTCAAGTGCTTCTAAAGTATTTTGCGCCCCATTTTGCGTACTTACACCTCTGTGAGATACAGTCACTGGTTTTGTCTGAACTGCCGAAGTCAGATAATCCATATTGTAAAGACAAACGCCAATACCGAAAAAAACTGCAAAAAGGGTCAAACCAGTGTTTTTCAGCGCAGATAAATGCACGTTGGACGTTTGAGGCGTAAACCACTTGGGAATCTCTGGTAAGAAACCTTCGTCATCCATGAAATCAACGATGATATAAAAAATTCCTACAGTAGACATCACGATATTGAATAATAAAATTCCTTGTAAAAGCGTCATCGCAAATACAGCGCTGATCAATGCGTAATTCGGGAAAAATTCTTCAACAACACTTTGTGCCAAAATAACAACGATATATCCCAAAGAAGAAAGAAGTAAAATCGTACCGCCAATCACGATAAATTGTCCCGTGATAGCAAAAAGACGTGATTTGGTCAGCAACCAGCTTTCTCGAATGGATGCTCGAAAAGGTCGATCTCGTAAAATCATTTCAGGTAAAGCGAAAATCAGCCGAATCCCAATATAGCCAAGAAAAATGTAAACGAGTAAAAAGGAACTGACGACGATCCAACGGTTAGCAAAAATAAAATCCATGATAAAAGCAGGGATTTTTATTTTTGACAGTAGATCAGAATTGAAACTTAACCCGCTGATCGGTAGAATCAATAAAAAATAAGCAAGAAAAAACAGAAAAGTAATAGGTCTCACTTTCTTCAGTTGAAGTATCGTCAAGTGCAAGAGCTGCTTTAAAGAAACGGGTTCTTTCTTTTTAATAAAGAAGACACTCATCAAAAGAAATGCAAATTCGAAATAAACCAATAGTAAAATCGTCAATAAAACGGCGATTAACGACAGCAGAACTCCAGGATGCTGAGAGAAAATCAAAGGAATATTGTCATAAGACAA
Organism: Enterococcus sp. E5-162; assembly: GCF_035725965.1. NCBI lineage: Bacteria > Bacillati > Bacillota > Bacilli > Lactobacillales > Enterococcaceae > Enterococcus > Enterococcus sp. E5-162. The sequence goes on from NZ_JAPRFV010000009.1 coordinate 48,795, forward strand.
ATAGTCAATTGTTCCTCGGTGCAAAATAAAACGAGTCGTACTGCTCAATAAGGGTAAACAAATAAATAAAATAAAGCCATGCATCAGCAAGACATCACGGAAATAAGCTTGTGTTCCTTTCAAAAAATCCCACGCGTTGCCTAAGCTACGTTTCAAATAATTCATCCTATCACCTACTTTCACATTGTAGCGCAAATCCAATGAAAAAGGAAAGGGTGCAATGTATCTTGCAGATCCTTTCCCAGAATTAACATTGGTAATCAATCAATAACTGATTTTGCAAAATAAATATTAACCAAGAAGACCACTTAGATATTGTCCTCCATAAATCAAAGCCATACTGTATAAGAAAATCGATAGTGGTTTAGCTATCAAAATAATCAGTGTATATCGTTTCACTGAAATGTTTGTCAATCCAGCCATCAAACATAACGCATCGTCCGGAGCAACAGGAAGAAAAATAGCTAGAGCAAACAGCTTCTCAAAGCGGTTTTGATTGTCTAACCAGCCAATATATTTGTTATAGGTCTTATCGCTGATCATGGAAAGAATGAATGGTTTTCCGTAATGTCGTCCTAGAAGAAAGATAATAATCGAACCAATACAGATTCCAACATAATTGTAAATAAAGCCAGCATAAGGACCAAATATCAGGACACCCGCTGCAGTGCTGATTCCTCCAGGAATGATTGGAATAACCACTTGCAAGATTTGGATGAAGATAAAAATGACCGGACCTAAAATGATCGAATCACCTACTAATCCTCTTAAAGCATTCAAATCTTTGAAAACACCTAAATTAATAAAATAAATCGTCAGTGCGATTGATAGACCTAATCCAATAATGGAAATGAAGTTTATCAGTTTTCGAGAGGCAGCAATATTCATTATTCATCAACTCCTTAGAGGTTCTTTGGTATCTATACTTTACTAGAAAAGCAACTGTCTGCGCCACTTTTTAAGATGACAGAAAACAAACAATTTTGTAAGTTCATCATACGTTCATTGTAAGTATAAAAGAATAATCTCAAAAAAACATCCAACTAAAGACTTATTTAATATCTTGTTTTTTCAAAAATAGAAAAAAGATAGAAAACGTTAACAATTATGCTTGGAAAGCATACTGATGGAGTAAACTAAGCATTGGACAGGTTAAAAAATGGGGCTTAAAATAAAATGCGAAGAAACAATAGATAATGATGTTATTTAAGAACAGTGTTTGAATCACCTAGCAATCACGAACGGAGGAAGTAAAAAAATGGCAGAAAAACAAACCGCAGGAAGAGATCAATTGGGGGAGTTTGCACCAAAATTTGCAGAATTGAATGACGATGTTTTATTTGGAGAAGTATGGTCAAGAGAAGAATTATCTCCTCATCAGCGTAGTATCATCACCCTATCTGCTTTGATCTCAGAAGGGAATTTTGAACAATTGCCGGCTCATCTGAAAATTGGCAAGCAAAATGGTATTACTAGTGAAGAAATAGCAGAAATCATTACCCATTTAGCTTTTTATGTAGGGTGGCCAAAAGCTTGGTCGGCTTTTAGTTTAGCAAAAGAAATCTATCTAGAAGAAAATAGTGAAGATAAGAAAGAGGCATAAATGATGACAAAACACGAAGAAATACAAAAAGGCGTGATTTTTCCAGCAGGTGAAAAAAACGAAGCTTACGCTCAAGTATTTACCGGGCAAAGCTATCTGAATATGTTAGTAAACGATCCCGAAATTTCTGTTGGTGTAGGTAATGTAACTTTTGAACCAGGCTGTCGCAATCACTGGCATGTCCATACAGACGGTTATCAAATCTTACTTGTGACCGGAGGAGAAGGCTGGTATCAGGAAGAAGGAAAGCCAGCAAGACGATTAATGGCTGGAGATGTCGTCGTAACGCACAAAGGGATCAAACATTGGCATGGTGCGACAAAAGACAGTTGGTTTGAACATTTGGCGATCACTGCTGGTAATTCAGAGTTTTTAGAACCTGTAACAGATGAATTATACGAAGGATTGGAAAATCAATAATATCAAGCTTAGAACAGCTCCTAAAAGTAGATTTTTAATCGAACTTTCAGGAGCTGTTTTAGGTGGATGAAGCTGTTTTGTAAAATAGGCTAATAATAAGGGCGAGGAGAAGCACGCCGAAAAATTTTGATATTGATAATCGGCTGGGCATACATGATTTCCACATCGTCAATCAAACTACCTAGCAGATGATAATCTTCCCGATCATGTCGAGGATTACCTAATAGCTCCTGATAGTAGATTTCCATGCTAGGGTCTCGAGGATTGTTCAGCAAATCAGCAAGTACATCTAGATCTTCTGGCTGAGATTCTGTTGTGCCCTGTATTTCTATGAAAAGTCCCTCCTCAGCAAATTCTACGCCAATACGTATTTCAGTTATTTCGTGGGAATATAGATAAGTAAGAAGCTCATCGATGATTCTTTTTGATAATTCTTTTTCCAAGTGTCTTTTTTTCCTTTCTGACAGCAGTAAAGTTATCTAGTATCGGTACAAGGATACCTGCAACGAATCCAGTTGAAAAACCACTGTTATATAAATTGAGTCCTCCGTGCAAAGTGCTGACGTTATGGACAAGAGCAATATGTAACATACCAGCTATTACACCGTAAAAACTGCCGTAAAAACCGCTTATGGGCGCGAGGCCTGTTCCAAACACAGCGGCAACGAGCATGCCGGTGCTGGTGATCTCATGAAACGTCCCAAACAAAGAAGCAAGAAAAATTCCGACTAGTATCGGAAAACTGTTTTTTAAATGACAACCAAAAGCACTGAAACCAACCGCAGATAAAATAGCACCGATGACAGGACCATTTAACTTACCACCAACCAGCAAAACATAAGAAGAAAGCATTAGACCAACTAGCCCCATGTTGATCAAAGTAGCACCGATACCAGAATTAGCAATGAAATCAGTTGTCAGTTTACCAGATGAATCGAAAATCTCTCGAATACCCGAAAGTCGAAAGGAATTATAATAGAAACCAAAACCGACTGTCAGCAAAAAAAAGCCGAAAATGATCCAGACGAGAGGGGAATGGTATTCATTGGAAACCAATGTATTCTCGACGATTGAGTAGCTGAACAATCGCAAAACAGCAGTAAAAGCCATGGCAATCAAGCCTGAGGTAAATCCAATATTATAAAGCGTGAACCCGCGATGGAAAACTAAAGTTTGAGCAGCTAACGGCGGAAGAAGAAGACCAATTGCTATACCAGCCAAATTTCCCAGTAGAATTCCTACTAGCAAAGGAAAGCGCATACCAAAAGTAATGTAACTAACGACCGGCGACAATGCGCTGCCGAACAGTCCTATCATAATATACTGAGAAAAAGGTTTATTGACAAATACAGCATACAGGTATACACCTAAAATGATCGAGATTGAATTATAAAGGTTTTTGCCAAAAAAAGAAAAACCGGTAACTGTTAAAATCGAAGCGAATAAGGGGCCATTTAAAATCACCTTTTGCCGGTAAGCCACAAGCACAGAAAGTAAGGTCAAGATCCCAACGTTTATAAATGCGCTTCCAAAACCACCCAAAGCAAAATAATCTGTCAGAAGATTGCTTGGCGAGGTAAGAATAGTCAGTAGACCACTCCAATTAGCGGCAGGTGTACCAGAAACTAAGCCAATAAAAAGAAAAAAAGCACCTGTAAAACTAAGATAAAAATATTTTCTTTTCTGTGAAACGATTCTTTTTTGAGGATGAATATAAATAACGTCAGTTTCGTTTTCCATTACACACCTTCTTTTTCGTTTTCTTTAACTATAACTTGAAATGAAAGATTTGGTCAACTATCATTTAGGTTAAAACTAAAAATGTAAGGGAACCCAGTGAATTTAACCAAATTTTTTTAATTTTGCAAAAAAAGTTAAAGAAGACTGAGAAAAAAATTTAAAATATAACGTTTTGAGTAAAATGTTTGCAAAAAATACTAAAAATAGGGTACAATAAAACAACATATACTGCAGTAAAGAAGTGGGGGAGTTTTAATGAGAAGAAAAGTCTATACCAAGGATCAAATTCTAAAAGCTGCTTATGATGTTGTTGCAAAGGAAGGGTTTAAAGGATTTACTGCGAGAAACATTGCGAAAAAGATGGGGATTTCGACTCAGCCAATTTATCTGGAATTCAAAAACATGGAAGATTTGAAAAATACGTTATTGGATTCGATCTTTGAACAACTAAAAGAAGATGTTTTCCCTATTGAGCGTACGGGTGATAAAATCATTGATCTCGGTTTGAACTATATCTACTTTGCAAAGAAACATCATAGTCTTTACATGGCATTGTACATTGATGAACATGGGGACGGAAAGAAAATGCATGATTTTTCTTACAACTATTTCCGTGAAATAGTCAAAGAAGATGAAAGATACAATCAATTATCGGATGATTATATCGATGCCTTGCATACTGGTACATGGGTAGCGGTGACTGGCTTAGCATCATTGATGTCATCAAACATCATGCATCCAACAGAAGAACAAATCATCGCACTGATCAAACGGACAATTGACTCGATTTTAGCACTAGATAATCCTGAAACAATCAGATAGTGTTCTATCATGATGAATTTGATCGGTAAGTCCGTTGGCTGTAAACTGTCAATGGACTTTTTTTGTAAAAAAACGGTTTCTGTTATTTATCTGTTAGAAATAGGCTTGACATTTCGTGGGAAAAGTTTAAAAATAGTACTTGCGGAAGGTTGGCAGAGTGGTAATGCACCGGACTCGAAATCCGGCGAGCCGCAGTAATGTGGTGCACGGGTTCAAATCCCGTACCTTCCTTATATATCCATGTTTAGACACGATTTCGGTCGTGTCTTTTTGTTTGGAGGCTATTTTTTGAACAGCATCCACTAATATTTTTTTAACACGAAGAGAATAAGATAGCCTCAAAAAAGAAAACATGGTAAATTAGATATCGGGACTTTATTTTCTGTAAAAACAGAAACTTTCATCTTTTGTTTTCACGTGACGAAACTGTAAGAGAGAAAATATTCGTCCGCTATTTATTCTATGTTAAGATGCATATGGATGAAATAAACAGTAATTTTATATTAGGATGTGAAAGTTAAATGTGCGGTATTGTAGGTTTTGTTAACGACAAGGACAACAAAAAAACAATTATTAATACAATGATGGATCGAATCGTTCACCGTGGACCTAATAGTTCAGGGGAATATATCGATAAACACGTTGCTTTAGGATTTAGAAGATTAAGTATTATTGACTTAGAGGGCGGTACTCAGCCTATTTACAATGAAGATCGAACAAAGATCATTATTTTTAATGGCGAAATCTATAATTATCAGCCTTTGAGAGAAGAATTGATTACAGCTGGTCACGTTTTTCAAACACATGCAGATACAGAAGTCCTTTTGCATGGTTACGAAGAATGGGGAACAGAATTATTGCAAAAAATCCGCGGAATGTTTGCTTTTGCTATTTGGGATAATGAAAAAAATGAGTTATTCGGTGCGAGAGACCATTTTGGGATCAAACCATACTATTATGCAGAAATGAACGGAACATTTATGTTTGGTTCAGAAATCAAAAGTTTTTTGCCTCATCCTGATTTTAATAAAGAATTGAATAAAGAAGCATTGAAACCTTATATGACTTTCCAATATTCTCCATTGAACGGTGAAACCTTCTTCAAAGGTGTCTATCGTTTACCTGAAGGTCATTATTATACGTATAAAGACGGAAAACTGGACATTCAACAATATTGGGATGCAGATTTTGAAACAAAAGAAACGCATTCCCGACAAGAATGGATCGAAAAAATCGACGAAACTGTTCAAGCTTCTATTGAAGCACACACAATCAGCGATGTAGAAGTTGGTTCTTTCTTATCCAGCGGGGTCGATTCCAGTTATGTAACCTCTGTATTGAAACCAGATCATTCTTTCTCAATTGGGTTTGATGATAAAACCTATAATGAAGCGATTGAAGCCAGAAAACTAACAGAATTGTTGGACTTAGACAATACGGCAGCTGTAATCGACGGAGACATGTCTTTTAAAGCATTCCCATTGATCCAGTATCACTTAGATGAACCAGACTCAAATCCTTCTTGTGTGCCGTTGTACTTTTTAGCAAATCTCGCTTCACAAAGTGTACGGGTGGTTCAATCAGGAGAAGGGGCAGATGAACTATTTGCGGGATACCAAACGTATGGATTCCACACGAATTCAAAATTTATCCGTGTGATTGCGCAAGGACTGAAAAAATTGCCAAAAGGGACACGCTATAATTTAGGACGTAAAATCGGAAAAATGAAAAATTTCCATGGACGTATCCATTTATATGAATCACTTGCGCCAGCAAAAGAATATTTTATCGGGCATGCTCGAGTGTTCGAAGAATCAGAAGCATCAGAAGTGTTGACGCCAAAATATCAAACAGCGCCATCTGTGAATGAGATCATGACTGTTCATTACGAGAAAACAGAAGGAATCAAAGATGAAGTCAATAAGATGCAATACGTCGATCTTCATCAATGGATGCCAAAAGATATTTTGTTGAAGGCAGATAAACTTTCTATGGCTAGTTCTCTAGAAGTTCGAGTACCTTTACTGGATATCGAAGTCATGAAATTGGCTCAACAAATACCAAGTAAGTTCTTGTTGAATCAAAACAACACAAAAGATATTTTCAGACAAGCTGCGAACAAACATCTTCCAGAAGAGTGGTCGAATCGTGTGAAATTAGGATTCCCTGTGCCAATCAAAGCTTGGTTGAAAGAAGAACACGGCTACGAACAAGTCAAAGCACTATTCGAAGCAGATTTTGCAAAAGAATTTTTTGATCAAGAAAAAATTATGAAGTTGCTAGATGACCATCACGAAGGACGTAAAGAAGAACAACGTAAAATCTGGACGATCTTCAGTTTCTTGACATGGTATAAAGTTTACTTTGTCGATGAAACGATTCCGCAAGCAGAAGCAATCGACTATGTGACTGTTTGATAAAAAAAGAAACAACAATATGAGAAGAAGCATAGAAGCATGTGAGATGATCTCCTTGTTTCTATGCTTCTTTTTAAGCGCTTAGTAACTGATTTCTTTTTCTTTTGTCCCATCTTTTTTATAAATGATCAAAGTTGATTGTTTGTTTTGAGCTACTTGCTTTCCTTTTTCGATTGCTTCTTTTTTTGTATCAAAATGGTTGCTTGCCTTTTTTGCCCCTTTAGATTTCACGATCCATTGTTTTTCCTCATATTCTACGATCACATCTGAATCAAGCAGTTTTCCGGCACGAGGATTCGTATCGTGTTCATCCGTCTTGCTTGGATTTTTTTCTTTTTCGAAGGTTCGTTTTTCTGATTCACTAGCATCTTCATCCCATTTTTTTGCTTGATCAATGGCAATTGGGATCGCACGGCTATCAGGGTACCCTTCATCCAACAGTGCATTTGCGATGTCGATTGCTTTTTTTCTTGTCAGTTTATCTAAGTTTTTCATTGATGCAGGAAAGTCCTTCATGTTCCATGGCATATTAGTATCCCCCTTTATTAAAAAACATAATCTATATAAACAAGTGTAAGGGTATTTATACAAAAAGGAAAAGATTTTGTTTGAGAAGTAAAACCGTTGTATTTATCGTCAAGTAGTTTTACTTAACAAAATCGTGAAAAACACTAGCAATCTAGAAAAAATCATGGTAAGATAATCAAGTCTGAGAGTCATCTTAGAGGATTCTTGTAAAAATGGGAGGGAAAAACATGCGCGTAAACATCACTTTAGAGTGTACTTCTTGTAAAGAACGTAACTACCTAACAAGCAAAAACAAACGTAACAATCCTGATCGTTTGGAAAAACAAAAATATTGCCCACGCGAACGCAAAGTTACTTTGCACCGTGAAACAAAATAATGTTTTTTAAAGTTCTCAATTCCTTGCTGGTCAAAGAATTGAGACTTTTTTTATCTCAAACCATCTAAAATCATAAGGAGCGGATGATATGTTTATTTCAATGTGGGCACAAGATAGGAATGGTCTGATCGGCAAAAATGGATTGCTACCGTGGCGATTGCCAAATGACATGCGTTTTTTTCGTGAACATACAATGGATCGAATCTTAGTGATGGGAAGAAAGACCTATGAAGGAATGGGCGATCTCTCACTTCCTTATCGCCATATCATCGTGTTGACAACGCAACCGAACTTTCGCACGAAAGAAAATGCAGAAGTGATGCATTCAATCGATGAACTTTTGGCGTATAGTCAAACAATCTCAGAAGATATCTATGTTTCGGGTGGCAGTCGGATTTTTCAAGAACTTCTTCCTTACACCGGTCGAATCTGGCGGACATTGATTGATAGCACGTTTGAAGGAGATACGTATATTGGGGATATCGATTTTTCAGACTTCGCTCTTATAGAGGAATACGAGGGAATAACGGATCAGGAAAATTTATATGCCCATCGTTTTCAAAAATGGGAAAGAGTAAGAAATAAGGTTGTTTCAAAAGAAGAATAATATCCGGGTATTTAGTTTTTAATAATAAAAAAGCATCTCGCGAATGAACGTGAAGATGCTTTTTTAGTTAAAATCAGTTTAGCTTTTCTTTGATATCATTGACCATTTCCTGACTGGCAATAGGTCCATTATATAGCCAGCTAGATTCAGGGCCGAATTGCAGTACGTGATTGTCCTTCACTGCTTTGAGATTTTTCCAGCTTGGTTCATTGAACATAGCAGCATCTTTATCACTGTTTACAAGAATGATGTAATCAGCATCTAATTCAGCTAGTTTTTCCGAAGAAACAGCAGACCAGTCAGAAGTGGCTTCTTTGGACACTTCTTCTACTAAATCAGGCACACCAAATTTTAGATCGTCATATACGATTCTACCGCTTGACCGATTTTTGCTGACCATGAAGGCGGAGTTATTGGTCACCCATAACACTGCAGCTGTCTTGTTCTCAATTTTATCTGCTAATTCTTCGCGAGTGCTCTCGACGGATTTTTGATAATCGGAAATGACTTTTTCCGCTTCTTTTTCTTTTGCCAAAGCCTTGCCGACATCTTTTAGTTGTTCTTCCCATGTGACGTCTGTTCCATTTTTTACGACATAAGTTGGCGCGATTTTACTATATTGCTCGTATTTTCCACCTTCGACAGTAGCGGAAGAAGAAATCAACAGCAAGTCAGGTTCGAAGCTTAATACTTTCTCGTAAGGAAGATCATAAGAAATAGTTGGAACATCTTTCAAATCATCTTGCAGATAATCTTGGATAGAACCACTGCCCACTGTCCATTGGGCGATAGGTTTTTCTCCTAGGGAAATCAGATAGTCTTCTAAGTAACTGCCGATGATTCGTTTAGGTGCGTTTGGAATGTCGACTTTATGTCCAAGCGTATCTGTGACTGTATGCGTGCTGGTGGATGAAGTCGTCGAATTGGTAGTTGTAGCTGTTTCTTTATCTGAAGAGGGGGAGCAAGCGCTCAATACTCCAGCCAGCAGCAACATGCTAGATAAGGTGAATACTTTTGTTTTTAAGTTCATTTCTTTCCTCCTGACATAATTGAGAATCTTTCTCATTGGTTATTATTCCTGATATTTCGAATGCTGTCAACCGCTTCATTTAGCTATAGATATGAAAGTAGCGCTTGACGAAATAGTGAAACAGCGTCATAATTGAGAATGATTTTCAGCGAAAGGGTGGGTGAAATGACGAGACTAAGGGCAGCTGATATTGCAGCCGGCTACGAAAATAAAAAAATTATTGAAAACATGTCTGTTACGATTCCTGAAGGGAAAATCACGAGCTTGATCGGGCCAAACGGAAGTGGAAAATCTACTTTATTGAAAAGCTTTACCCGTATACTACCTGTGAAATCAGGAAAGATCATTGTCAATGACTCTGATATATCTACATACAGTTCAAAAGAACTTGCAAAAAAAATTGCTTTATTAGCACAAACTAGTGAACATCCTATAGGTATGACAGTAGAAGAAGTAGTATCTTACGGACGATATCCCTATCAAAAACTGTTTAGTGGTATGGATGCACAAGATCATGAAGCAATCGAGTGGGCTTTGGATGCAACAGGTTTGTCTGGATATCGCACGCGAGATATCGCAACGTTGTCTGGTGGACAAACCCAGCGTGTCTGGATCGCTATGGCACTTGCTCAGGAAACAGATATCTTGATCTTGGACGAGCCGACGACGTTTTTAGATCCGTCACACCAATTAGAGATCCTACAGTTATTGTCTCAAATCAATCAAGTAAAACAAACAACGATCTTGATGTCGATCCATGATATTAATCTTGCTTCACGTTTTTCTGATTATTTACTAGGCATGAAAGACGGTGAATTGATTACGGAAGGTACACCTGAAGAAGTGATCACAAAAGAGTGTATGAAAAAAATATTTGAGATTGATGCAACGATTGTCACACTACCAAAAACGAATAAACCAGTTTTTCTGACGTATGATCTGTTGCCAAAAGAGCAGGAGGATCAATTATGAAGGCTAGGAAAAAAAACAAACTCTTGCTTTTGATCTGTTTTGTTCTTTTGATCATTTTTTTTATTGCTCTTTCAAATGGCGCAGCGAGTGTGGGAAAAACAGCCTTTTGGCAGGCTTTGGTTGATTTTGATGGATCAAAACAAAGTCATCAAATCATAAGAAACATTCGCTTGCCTCGGGTCGCAGGGGCATTTCTCGTAGGGAGTTGTTTTGCATTGAGCGGTGCATTGATGCAAGGTGTGACAAGAAATCCGTTAGCAGATTCAGGTTTACTAGGAATCAACGCTGGTGCTTCGTTGGCAATGGCTCTTAGTTTTGCTTTTTGGCCCAAAGCTTCTGGGTTTTCTGTGTTTCTGGTGTCATTGGCAGGTTCTTTTGCTGTGACTTTGCTCGTATTTGGCTTTTTGCAGTTTTCGAAAATGGGCATGAATCCTTTACAGCTGATTTTAGCTGGCGTAGCTATTAGTTCTTTTTTTACTGCAATCAGTCAAGCACTTACCCAATTTTTTAATCTACAGCAGGATCTTGCCTTTTGGTTTGTAGGTGGAGCTGCCAATATCACATGGAAACAGTTAACAGTGTTGTTCCCTGTATATGTGCTTGCTGTCTTGGTTTCTTTTTCATTAGGAAAAGCGATATCCTTGATTAGTTTGAGTGAAACTCATGCATTAGCTCTTGGAGGTCGTCCTAAACGAACACGGTTGATTGTTTTCTGTCTAGTTGCAGTGTTAGCAGCCATTGCCGTTTCGTTAGTCGGACCTGTTTCATTTATTGGGCTGTTGGTTCCGCCGATTGTTCGCGGAATGGTTGGGACAGACTATCGTTATGTCCTACCTGTCTCTTTTTTAGTTGGAGGCGGACTGGTCATGTTGGCGGATCTTGTAGCAAGGATGATCAATCCACCTTTTGAAACACCTTTTGGATTAGTCATTGCATTGATTGGCGTTCCGTTTTTACTGATACAAGTAAGGAGGGAACGACGGTGAAAAGAATATATTGGACGTTGTATTTCTTGCTTTTTCTACTTATCGTCTTGTCTGTAGGTAGTTTGATGATTGGCACGCCTTTTATTTATCTTGATCAGCTTTTTGACACGTTCATAGGGAAAGGCTCCTCTTCTTTGGCGCTGATTGTTGGAGAGTTTCGAGTTCCCCGATTACTGATCAGTTTATTAGCAGGAGCTTGTCTTGGCGTTTCTGGCTATATCTTGCAAGGAGTGACGAGAAATGAATTGGCAGATTCTAGCATATTGGGGATTAATGCGGGAGCTGGATTTCTAGTGATGCTTTATTTAGGTTTCTGTTCACAATATTCTCTGCCGTTTCTGTTGCTAGTTGTAGCCTTTATAGGTGGTATTCTCGCTGCTTGCTGTGTGTATCTTGCGGCCTATGATCGAAATGGATTTTTAGGGATGAATCGTATCTTATTGTCTGGTATTGCCATTAATGCTGGTCTTTCTGCATTAACGTTGTTGTGCACCATCCAATTGTCAAAGGAAAATTATGGATTTGTCAATGCATGGTTGGCGGGATCGATTTGGGGTGCGAGCTGGTCCTATGTTTGGGCGCTTCTTCCATGGGCGATTATCTTGATTCCGCTAGGAGGATTTTATGCGCAACGGATTGGCTTGCTATCATTTGGTCAAGAACGCGCGCAAGGATTAGGGCTAAATGTGAATAAAAGTCAAAAAATCCTTTTGTTGTTAGCTGTTGCTTTAGCAAGCGGTAGCGTAGCGGTGACAGGGAGTTTATCCTTTGTAGGACTACTGGCTCCTCATGCTGCGAAGCTAGTCGTACGTAAAGAAAATCATTGGACCTTTATTTTGAGCAGTTTGTTCGGTTCCGTTTTTGTACTTAGCGCAGATATTGTTGCACGAGTGATTCTACCAAGTGGGGAAATACCGACAGGGATTTTGATCGCCTTTTTTGGTGCGCCATATTTTCTGTATGTATTGTTTATCAGACAAAAACACGTGCTGAGCAGTTGAAGTTCATTAAAAGGCAAGAAGGCCAATCATTGTTAGGTCTTCTTTTTCTTTTATTTATACATTTATTTGAAAGTTCGATTGCTATTTTTCTTTTTTTCCTATACCATTTTATGAGAGAAGGAAAGGTGATTTTTTGGAGCAAATGAAAGAAAAATTACGCCGGCAAGGAATTGAAAAGCTGAAAAATCTGGCCAAAAGCGGCAAGAAAAAGGGCAAAGAACAGCGAATCTATGAACAGCTATTCGCAAGCAAGTACTGGAAGTCGGCACAAGTGATAGGGACGACTTTGTCAAATGAAATTGAGCTGGATACACAGCCGATTATCCAACGGGCGAAAAAAGAACAAAAGAAAATAGTTGTTCCTAAAACTTTACCAAAACGACAGATGGCGTTTTATGAAATGGAAGAACACACCATTTTTGAACGTTCGAGTTTTGGTGTTCTTGAGCCACAATCAGAGAAGCTTTATTTGCCGGAAATGATCGACCTCCTCATTGTACCAGGGATTATCTACAATAGAGCCGGTTATCGTATTGGTTTTGGCGGTGGTTATTACGACCGGTATTTAAAAAATTTCCATCGAAAAACATGCAGCCTCGTTTTTCGAGAACAATTGAATGAACAATGGCAACCGGAGAGTTTTGATCAGAAGATCCAACAATTATTTATTGACTAAAATGAAATGGGAGGTTTTCATGAATTATCAACAGCAAATAAAAATGCGTGCATGGTTGAGGCGACCGTTATGGACCTATGTTTTTTTAGGGATACAGACAATAGTCTTCATTATAATGGAGTTGTTTCCGCGTCTTGAAATTCCTTATTATACTGGAATGTATGGTCCTTATCTTGTTCACTTCAATGAATGGTGGCGCTTAGTGACACCAATCTTCATCCATTTTGGAGTGATGCATTTCGTCATGAACTCACTGATATTGTATTTTATGGGGCAACAAATCGAGGCAATATACGGTCACTGGCGGTTTTTCCTGATCTATATGTTCAGTGGGATAATGGGAAATACAGCAAGTTTTGCTTTCAACGAAGCGAATGTTTTGTCTGGTGGTGCAAGCACCTCGATATTCGGGTTGTTTGGTGCGTTGTTTATTTTAGGATTTCATTTTAAATATAATACGGCGATCCAACAACTAGTCAGACATTTTCTTTTATTTATTGCGATGACATTTGTTTTTGGTCTTCTTGACACCTCTGTAGATGTTTGGGGACATGTCGGCGGACTGGTGGGCGGTTTAGTATTAGGAAATATTTTAGGGCTACCGAAACAGCAGACAAGCTATTCGATACACCAGAAGATTCTTTCTACACTAGTTTTTGTATTTCTTTTTGTAATATGTATTTTACTGGGTTTAAAAAAATATGGTTTACTTGTATAATATGAAGGAAGTGCTTAAAGATGGAGAGCTTATATGATGTACAGCAGCTGTTCAAAAAATTTGGCATCTTTATCTATGTGGGTGCACGCATCTATGATATTGAATTGATGACTATTGAATTGCGGAATCTGTATGATAGCCGTTTGATCGATCATGATACATACATGACAGCGTGGCGCATATTAAAAAGAGAGCACCGAATTGAAGAAAGCCGAAAGAAAGGAAATTTGTAATGGACAAGAAAATTATTGGGATTGATTTAGGTGGAACAACAGCAAAATTTGCAATTTTAACACCAGAAGGAGAGATTCAACAAAAATGGAGCATCGATACCAATATTTTGGATGATGGCAAACATATCGTTCCTGAAATCATCGAATCAATCAACCATCGATTGAATTTATATAATATGAAAGCCGAAGACTTTATTGGAATCGGTATGGGTACTCCAGGAAGCGTGGACAGTGACGCTGGAACAGTTATTGGTGCATATAACTTGAACTGGACAGAAGTACAATTTGTGAAAAAACTGATTGAAGCAGGGACAGGAATCAAATTCGCTATCGATAATGATGCGAATGTGGCTGCTTTAGGTGAACGATGGAAAGGTGCTGGAGAAAACGATCCAGACGTTGTATTCGTTACTCTAGGAACAGGTGTTGGCGGTGGTATCGTTGCTGGCGGGAATTTGATCCATGGCGTGAGCGGAGCAGGCGGAGAGATCGGCCATATCACTGTGGATCCTGAAGGGTTCGAATGTACTTGCGGTAAACGCGGATGTTTAGAAACAGTATCTAGTGCTACTGGTGTGGTACGTCTAGGTCGTTACTTGGCAGAAGAATACGCAGGAGATTCAAAACTGAAAGCAATGTTAGATAACGGTGAAGAAGTAACAAGTAAAGATATCTTTGAAATGGCTCAAGAAGACGATCCGTTTGCATTGATGGTTGTTGATCGCGTATGCTTCTACTTAGGTTTAGCTTGCGCCAACTTGGGGAATACATTGAATCCGTCAAGTATTGTGTTAGGCGGCGGAGTATCGGCGGCAGGAGAATTTTTACGCAGCCGTGTAGAGAAATATTTTAAAGAATTCACTTTCCCACAAGTAAGAGAATCAACAAAAATCAAATTAGCAGAGCTTGGAAATGAAGCTGGTGTCATTGGCGCTGCCTCATTAGCCTTGAAATTTGCTTAAAAAAACGGAGGCATTACATGGTTTTATGGGTAATTAATATCATTTTGCTATTGATTGTGCTTGCAATCATCTTTTGGGAAGTCTATCTACGAGTAATGGCCAAGCGTTCAGCAACGACTTTGACAGAAGAAGAGTTTCGAGAAGGAATGAGAAAAGCACAAGTAATCGATGTTCGCGAAAAAGATGTGTTTGATGCAGGGCATATCTTAGGTGCAAGAAACATCCCTTACACTGTTTTGAAAGATTCACTAGGATCGATTCGAAAAGACCAACCTGTCTATATCTACGATCAAAAGAAAAGCTTGAGTATCCGTACGGCAAATAAATTACGTAAAGCAGGTTATAAAGAGATTTATTTGCTTAAGGGTGGTTATGACGGCTGGTCTGGAAAAATCAAAAGCAAAAAAGTATAAAGCATATATTTTTATGACAGCTTTGGAAAAACTAGATCAATAATCAGGTATTGACTAAGAAAAAATGAACGACGCGTGGATAGTTGTGTCGTTCATTTTTTATTTTATGCTATTATCTACATATAAAATATAAAAGAAAAAAGGCAGAAAGAAGGAAACAACTATGATTAAATTAAAGCGTGTTTACCTTGATGCTGAAGAAGAGGATGGCTTTCGGATACTCGTGGACAGGCTCTGGCCGCGAGGGCTTTCAAAAGAAAAAGCACACTTGGATCTATGGTTGAAAGAAATTGCGCCTAGTAATGAGGCACGCAAAGCTTTTGACCATGTACCAGAACGTTTTGCTTCATTTGCAAAGAAATATCAGCAAGAATTGTCTTTTGAAGAAGAAAAGACGCGAGCTGTTTCCGAACTCACCCAACTTATGAAAGAACATCCAGTCATTACTTTTGTTTATGGTGCAAAAAACGAGCACCAGAACCATGCCGTTGTGTTAAAAGAATTTATCGAAAAGGAGGTGTACAAATGAAAATAGGGATCATTGGTGCCGGACCTAGAGGATTAAGTGTAGCAGAAAGGATTCTCCATAATAATCAGGGCAGATATTCTCTTGAACTTATTCTTTTTGATCCAGAAGGTCCAGGCGGTCGAGTTTGGCGATTGAATCAGCCACCAGAATTATTAATGAACTCTGTTTCTCAACAAGTGACGCTTTTTACAGACGAAACGTTGTCCAGTGGGGGAACGGTAATGCCGGGACCTAATTTGTTTCAATGGAGTAAAGGACCTGCTACAGATTATATCGAACAGACGGTAACCAAAAATAAGCAACTATTTATAGAAGAAATTAACCGTCTGGAAAAAGATCAGCAATCTACTCGTTGCCTATACGGACTTTATCAACGCTGGTTTTTCTCAAAGTTGCAAGAAGAATTTCCAGCTTCTACTCAGCTTGTCTATTCTTTAGTGAAAAAGGTCAGCAAAGAAAAAGACGGTTTCCTATTACAGACAGATCAGCAAAGCTATCCTGTTGATCAGCTCATTTTAGCGAGTGGTCATTGGGAAAATGATCAGACAGAAGAGGAAAGAGCTTGGGTAGACTATGCAAAGAAAAATGATTTACTGTATCAGCTTCCTTCTAATCCTGCAGATGTCGATCTTTCAAAGATACAGCCAAAAGAAAATGTCTTTCTAAGAGGGCTTGGTTTAAGCTTTTTTGATTATGTCGGATTGTTTACGGTATCAAGAGGAGGGCGCTTCGAAAACAAAAAGGGAAAGTTGGTCTATCATCCATCCGGCAAGGAACCGATTATATACAGCGGGTCAAGAAGAGGTCTGCCTTACTATCCTCGAGGGAGAAATCAAAAGCAAGGCGGAGCAATGGCATGGCCACGGCTACTTACAAAAGAAAACCTTGAGCGATGGCATCGATCGGGACTTTTGACTGGCGAAACATTTTTTGACTATCTGAAAAAAGACTCTGAGTTGTTTTATTACAAGAAAATCATCGAAGAACATCACTTGCCGATTTCAAGGAAAACTTTTGATCATGATTTTCTTTCCCTCTCCTCAGAAGAGTGTCTTGGAAAGTATCCAGCATTACTTCCATACAAATGGTCTTGGTCGTATCTAGAAACTCCTCTTACCTATCAGGATGAGTCCTTTGCAGAAGCTAGCCGAGCATTTATTGAAGGACAGATAAAAGAAGCGGAAAAAGGCAATTGCACAGGGGCATTGACTTCGACATTTGATGCATTGAAAGACTGGCGTGATCCAATCCGGCAGGCTATTGAATGGCACGTTTTTTCTGCTAAGGAATACAAAGAAATACTGTGGGGATGGTTTACTCATCTAAACAGCTTTTTAACGATTGGACCGCCAGTTATTCGGACGAAAGAGTTAGCAGCACTGATAGATGCGGGTATTTTTCATTTGATCGAACCGCCACTTGATATTCAGCAAAAGCAAAACCACTATGTTATTTCTCTACAAGATAAAGAAATCAGCAGTCGCTATTTGATCGAAGCTCGTTTGCCACAAACAAGCTTTTCTCGTTCAAGTAATCCTGTCATAAAAAATTTGAAGGAAAATAAACTTGTTCGCCCTTTTTCGTTTTCAGATAATACAGGAAGTTATCATTCAGAAGCTATAGATGTTGAGCGAGGTACGAATCGCGTGATTGATGCTTCCGGGAAAATCCAGTCTGGCTTTTATTGCTACGGAATACCAGTTGAAGGTGTGGATTGGTTAACTGCAGCAGCAGCTAGACCTTATACAGATCCATGGAATTTGAGACAAGCAGATAAAATAGCACAACTTATATTGACTGACAAATAAAAATACGCATGAAGACTTGTGAAAGAACAGATAAGTCTTCATGCGTATTTTTTAAATAATTATTAACGAGAAACGCGTTTGCGCATTGCTTTTTTACGATTTTCTTCGATCATTGCTTCTTTTTCGTCAATCGGATCGATCACTGTTTTTTTCACAGAAGCGACCAAACCAGCAACGGCAGCGGCTGTTGCCAAGCTGCCTACTAATATTCCAGATACAAATTTTTTCATTGAATCCACCTCATTTATTATTTGTTATATCTATTATGGAACAAAAGAGAAAAAAAGGCTAGTTTTACGTTTGTTTGTAAACCTTTGCAAAAAATCCTTGAAAATGTTTACTAAATGTTTTATTATAAATTTACCAGATAAATTTACGAAATTTTACTTTCTTCTTTTCCACCATAAAAGTAGACTTCGCTTTTTTAATTATATAGAATCAACAAACACAATTTCACTAATCAAAGGAGTGTTTTTTATGACAATTTTAGTACTAGGCGGAGCCGGCTATATCGGTTCGCACGCTGTAGACCAGCTAGTTCAAAAGGGGTATCAAGTAGCTGTGGTAGATAATTTACTCACAGGTCACAAACAAGCAGTACATCCAGATGCTCATTTTTATGAAGGAGATATTCGGGATAAAGAATTTCTACGTTCCGTATTTGAAAAGGAACCGATTGAAGGAGTAATCCATTTTGCTGCAAGCTCTTTAGTAGGAGAATCTGTCGAAAAACCATTGATGTATTTTAACAACAATGTATACGGTATGCAAATCTTGCTTGAAGTCATGCACGAGTTCAACGTGAATAAAATCGTATTCTCTTCTACTGCAGCAACTTATGGAGAGCCGAAAGAGTCTCCAATCACGGAAAATACACCAACTAATCCTAAAAACCCGTATGGTGAAAGCAAATTGATGATGGAAAAAATGATGAAGTGGTGTGATCAAGCGTATGGCATGCGCTATGTCGCTTTGCGCTACTTCAATGTAGCCGGAGCAAAAGCAGATGCATCTATCGGAGAAGATCATACACCAGAAACGCATCTTGTCCCAATCATTTTACAAGTAGCTCTTGGCCAAAGAAAAGCATTGGCTGTTTATGGAGACGATTACGATACACCAGATGGAACATGTATTAGAGATTATGTTCAAGTAGAAGACTTGATTGCCGCGCATATTTTAGCTTTGGAATACTTGAAAGAAGGAAACGAAAGCAACTTCTTCAATTTAGGCAGTAACAAAGGGTATTCGGTCAAGGAAATGTTAGAAGCAGCTAGAGAAGTGACAGGGAAAGAAATCCCGGCAGAAATAGCACCAAGAAGAGCTGGAGATCCTAGTCGATTAGTCGCTTCAAGTGAAAAAGCGAGAGAGATTCTGGGCTGGAAACCTGAATACACAGATATCAAAGCAATTATCAAAACAGCATGGGATTGGCATGTCAGCCATCCAAATGGTTATGAAGAATAGGGGAATGAGATATGTCAATCAGTCAAACGATTTGTGATTTTGCCACACTTGCGATCGAAGCTGGCGGATGGATGGAAATGGACCGCTTATATTTACAGAATCGTCTTTTAGGGATGATAGGAGAAGACGCTCTAGAAAGCGTCGAAGTAAGACCAGTTAAGGAAGAATCAGTAGACTTATTGGATCAGTTTGTCGCTAAGGCAAGAGAAAATGGTGTGCTTTCAGAATTACCAGCAGAACAAGAGATTTTTGAAGCACAATTGATGGATTTTCTTACACCGCCGCCTTCCGTTGTCAATGCATTCTTTGCGCAGCATTATTCAAAAAGCCCAGAGGAAGCAACTGATTATTTCTTTGATTTAAGTAAGAAAAATGATTACATCAAAACAAGAGCCATCGCTAAAAATATCAAATTTCCAGCAGAGTCAGCATATGGTGAATTGGAAATCACGATCAATTTATCTAAACCAGAAAAAGATCCAAAACAAATTGCGGCAGAACGTGAGGCAGCCAAAGTAGATTATCCTACATGTATGCTGTGCATGGAAAATGAAGGATATAGAGGACGCTTGAATTATCCAGCCCGTACCAATCATCGAATCATTCGAATGAATCTAGATGGTGAAAGCTGGGGATTCCAATATTCTCCTTATGCTTATTACAATGAGCATTCGATCATTTTATCAGAGCAGCACCGTCCAATGAAAATTTCAAAGGAAACATTTGTTAGACTGCTTCGGATTACTGAAGTCTTGCCTCATTACTTTGTTGGTTCAAATGCTGACTTGCCAATTGTTGGAGGATCGATTCTTTCTCATGATCATTATCAGGCAGGACGTCATGAATTTCCTATGGCAAAAGCACCAATAGAAAAACTCATCAAATTAGCAGATTATCCGCAAGTCATCGCAGGAGTTGTGAAATGGCCGATGTCTGTGATCCGTTTGCAATCAACAGATAAAGAGTTGCTGATTGAAGCAGCTAATTCAGTGTTGGAAAAGTGGAAAGAATATTCGGATGAAACAGTAGAAATCCGGGCTTTTTCAGCAGATGGTACACCACACCACACGATTACGCCAATTGCACGAAGAAGGGACAATTATTTTGAGCTGGACCTTGTCCTTCGAGACAATAATGTTTCAGATGAGCATCCTGATGGTATTTTTCATCCGCATAAAGATGTCCAACATATCAAGAAAGAGAACATTGGATTGATCGAAGTAATGGGGCTTGCTGTTTTACCACCTCGTTTGAAACCGGAACTAGCAGAAGTAGAGCGGTTCTTATTGGGAGAAGAAAACCAGATGGCTGAATATCATCGTCCATGGGCAGAACAGTTGAAAAAAGAGCATCCTGATTTGACGAAAGATGCAGTCACTGATGTTGTACAAAAAGCTGTAGGTCAGGTTTTTGCTCGTGTCTTGGAAGATGCTGGGGTGTTCAAGCGAGATGAAAAAGGACAAGCAGCGTTTGAGCGGTTTACTGCGATTTTATAAACGGAAAAAAAGGAGGAGAGACAAATGGCAACAATTAAAGACATTGCTCAGTTGGCAGGAGTTTCTCCTGCTACTGTTTCAAGAGTGCTCAACTACGATCCTGAACTTTCCGTCGGCTTAGCCACAAAGCAAAAAATTTTTGAAGCAGCGGAACGCTTGAATTATACGAAGCACCGCAAAAATGCAGCAAATGCTAAGCAAACCCTTCGTCTGATCCAATGGTACGACGATACAGAAGAACTTGAAGATCTTTATTATTTGTCTATTCGTTTAGGAATCGAAAAAAAGGCAGAAGAAGCAAATGTTACTTTGTTGAAAGAAACGTGGGATTCTATTAGTGAACTTCCAGCGGATGGAACGATCGCATTAGGGAAATTCGATGAAGCTCAGCTGTTGGATTTGAAACAATCCCAACAAGCCTTGCTTCTGGTAGATTCTGATGGCACTTCTCAAGGAATCGATTCTATAGTTGTCGATTTTAAGTCGAGTGTTCAAAAAGTCATTGAGCACTTTGTTTCCCAGAATGCACAACATATCGCGATGCTTGCTGGAACAGAATATACAAAGAAAAACCATCAGCGACTAAGAGATCCTAGAATCATGGCATTCCAACAAGTTTTAGCAGAAAAAGGCTACGACGAAGGTTCAATTATCGAAGCAGATTTTTCTGTCGAGTCAGGATATCAAGCGGTTAAAAAATATTTAAAAACAAATGAGCAGATTCCTGATGCACTTTTTGCGGCTAATGATGCATTAGCGATTGGCGCGCTGAAAGCGATTCAAGAAACAGGTTTAGCGGTGCCAGAAGATATTTCCGTGATGGGTTTCAACGATGTCAGTGTAGCGAAATATGTGACACCCTCTCTTTCTACTGTGAAAGTTTATACGGAATGGATGGGAGAGCTAGCAGTGGAGACAATCCTTCAACTAAGTAATTCCAAAGCACCCGTTTCAAGAAAAATCATTGTTGAAACAGAGTTGATTGTTCGAGAGTCGACGAAATAAAAAAAGAAAAAGTTGTGGTAAAGTGTCGTGATACCGCAACTTTTTTTGTGTATGTAAGGAAGAAACTAGATTTGCCGGTCAGCAGATAATCATGTATCATTGTACTAGTTTTGCCTTTGATATTTTCATCATTGGAATAAAAAAGTATGCTACAATGGAAGGCGAGAATGTTATAGCAGAAAGGATCAAATATATGATTACATTAGGAATAGATACTGCAAATCAAACTTTGGCGATCGGTGTGGTGGAAGATAAACAAATTCTTGGGCAAATACAGACAAATATCAAACGCAACCACAGTGTGACGCTGATGCCTGCCATTGACCAATTGTTTGCAGATCTTCAAATGAGTCCCCAAGACATTGACCGAATCGCGGTTTCTGATGGTCCTGGTTCTTATACAGGACTTCGTATAGGTGTAACGACAGCGAAAACGATTGCTTATACACTAGATAAAGATCTAATAGGAGTATCTAGCCTGAAAGCCATCGCGGCTAATTGTGTCGGGGTGAATAAAATGATTGTGCCCATGTTTGATGCTCGAAGAAAAAATGTCTATGCTGGGGCATACCGCTGGAAAGAAAATAGATTAGAAACTGTACTTGAAGATGTACATATTGCTGCTTCTGATTTGTTTGCACAACTACAAGAGCTGAATGAAGCTATTTATTTTGTTGGGAGTGATTGTCATAAATTTATCTCTGAAATAAAAGAAATGCTGCCTGATGCGATGATTAATACAGTTCCATCATGGGATATCCCAAGCGGTGTGACTGTGGCTCAATTAGGTGCGTTGGATGAACCAGTTGCAGATAAACAAGCTTTTCTCCCTCGTTATTTAAAACGAGTAGAAGCTGAAGAGAAATGGTTAGAGACGCACACGCCTGGAGACGAAAGCTATGTTGAAAAAATTTAAAGCATATGCTAGAAGCCTTTTTCAAGATAAAATGATCTATACAGAAAAAACAATCGAACAAATCGATCGTCGCTATATACTAAGAGAATTGACTATAGAAGATATCAAAGAGCTATTGGATGTCGAACGAGAAGTCTATAATGGCGAGTTGCCATGGACCAAAAGTGCCTTTATGTCAGAATTGAAGTCACCACTTCCTCATCTATATTTAGGGATCTTTGATAATGGAAGAATGATCGGATTTGTCGGCTCAAGAGCGTTCGGTTTAGATTGCCATATCACGAATATTGCTGTTCGACCGGCATATCAGCGAAAACGAATTGGTTCGCTGCTTATTGACGAAATTGAGAACTTTGCTATAATGAATCGCTGTGAGACGATGTCATTGGAAGTACGCATGAGTAATCAGGATGCGCAAAGACTTTATCGGAAATTAGGGTTTCAAGCTACGACAATCAAAAAAAGATATTACACTGAAACAAAAGAAGATGCGTTGGATATGATAAAAATTTTAGAAAATGAGTGAGATTAGTTGATTTGCAGAAAAAAAGATTTTGATGAAGCATATTTGGCAGAATGCGTATGGGCAATTAGCGAAAATGCTTATCCATATGGCTCACCTTGGACGAAGATGCAGTTTTTGACAGATATCCAACAGCCCCACACAGATTATCTTCTTTTAGTTGAAGATAACCAAATCTGTGGTTTTGTCGGGTATTCGAAAGTAATGGATGAAGTCGAAATCACAAATATCGCTGTTGCAGTTTCAGAACAAGGAAAAGGCTATGCACGGCATTTACTACATCTGCTGATTGCGGAACAAATAAAAGATTCGCTGCATGTTTTTTTAGAAGTACGTCTGTCTAATGAAGCAGCAAGAAAACTTTATGAATCAGAAAAGTTCCGTATATTAGGTAAACGGAAATCATATTATCGCAATCCGACAGAAGATGCGATCATTATGAGCAGAAAGTTAAAAACGGAGACGATGAAATGAATGAAGAATTGATTCTGGCAATTGAATCAAGTTGTGATGAAACGAGTGTAGCGGTCGTTAGAAATGGAACAGAGATCTTATCTAACATCGTTGCTTCCCAAATAAACAGTCATAAACGTTTTGGCGGAGTGGTGCCTGAAGTAGCTAGCCGCCATCATGTAGAACAAATAACCTTATGCTTGGAAGATGCACTGGTAGAAGCTGGTGTATCGGCAGAAGATTTATCGGCAGTCGCTGTCACTTATGGGCCTGGACTCGTCGGCTCTTTGTTGATTGGTATTTCTGCAGCTAAGGCTTTTGCTTGGGCACACCAATTGCCTCTGATTCCTGTGAACCATATGGCAGGTCACATTTATGCCGCACGTCTGGTCAAACCATTCCAGTTTCCATTGATGGCACTTCTTGTTAGCGGAGGACATACAGAATTAGTCTATATGCAAGAAGATGGATCATATGAAATCATTGGGGAGACAAGAGATGACGCAGCAGGAGAAGCTTATGACAAAGTTGGAAGAGTATTAGGTCTTTCTTATCCAAGTGGAAAAGAAATCGATCAGCTAGCTCATCAAGGAAAAGATAATTATCATTTTCCACGAGCGATGATCCATGAAGATAATTATGATTTCAGTTTTAGTGGATTAAAAAGTGCATTTATCAATTTGGTGCATAATGCACAACAGCGTGGAGAAGATCTAGACAAAAATGATTTAGCAGCTAGCTTTCAAGCAAGTGTGATTGATGTATTGATTACTAAAACACTTCGAGCTTGTCAAAATTATCCAGTCAAGCAACTGGTTGTAGCTGGAGGTGTAGCGGCCAATCAAGGGTTGCGTGAAGGATTGCAAGCTGCTCTGTCAGCTAAACTTCCTGAAGTAGAATTAGTGATTCCGCCTCTGAGACTTTGTGGAGATAATGCTGCAATGATTGGAGCAGCAGCACATGTGGAAATGCAAAAAAGAAATTTTGCCAGCTATCAGTTGAATGCTGATCCAAGCTTGGTTTTATCTGAATAAATAAAAGAGAGTGTAAAAAAACTGCCCTGCATCAAGTTATAAGAACAGCAAAGAAAAAAACAGCTTCACATGTTTTTGACTTGGTTGAACTTATTACCGTAGATGCAAACTTTTGAACACTATTTATTGTAATAAGGGTTGTGACAGATTTTTGTCACAACCCTATTTTTTTTGCCTGTTTTTAATTAATTGTGTTATTTAAATTTATAATATAGCTTGTTTTAGAAGTGTTTCATGCCGATATCTGTAATAAAAAAATAGTTATTATATAAATTGTGTTCGTTTTTTTCCTGTGCTATGATTAATTCAATAAATCATAGGATTTATTCGTATACATAGAAAGTCTAGATACAAAATGAAAAAAGAAAGTAGAGAGAATATGAAGAAAAAGAAAACATCTGCCCCTCCGGTTCCTTTAGTTGCATTAGCTGATCAATCAATTACTGCCGAGAAATATCGAACGATCCGGTCCAACATCCAGTTTGCAGCGATTGATCGTGAATTGAATACATTGGTCATCACTTCTTCTGGTCCAGATGAAGGGAAATCTATTACTGCCGCTAATCTAGCAGTAGTTTTTGCAAATAGTGGAAAACAGGTCTTACTTGTAGATGCCGATTTGAGGAAACCAACTGTAGCGTTGTCTTTTCAATTGCCGCATAATGAAGGATTGAGTAATTTACTTAGTGAGCGTGAACGGATAGCGGACGATTACATAACTGAAACACATATAGAAAATCTTTGGGTCTTGCCCAGTGGTCCAAAGCCGCCGAATCCTTCGGAAGTTTTAGGGACGAAAAGAATGGAAGAGATAATAGAGGAACTGATACTTGACTTTGATCTGGTCATTTTTGATATGCCTCCGGTAGCAACTGTAACGGATGCTCAAATCCTTGCAGCAAAAACGGATGGAACGCTACTTGTTGTCAGAGAAAGAAAGACAAAGAAACAAGAGTTGTTAAAAGCGAAAGAACTGTTGCAGATTGCAAAAGCAAATATATTAGGTGTAGTTTACAATGGAACAAAAAAAGAAAGTGATCTCACTTATTATTACCAATCATTTGAATAGACGAAACGAAAAGAAACAGTGATCCCGATAAATATCAGGATCGCTGTTTCTTTTTGTCGCGTTATTCTCTCAAAGCTGGAGTAGTAGCGGTCTTACAGAAAGTAAAATGCTTTTTGTGATAATCTAACAATCCTGAATCACGTAGTTGTTTGATTACTTGTCCAGCAGTTTCACGTGTCGTACCGCTATTCACTGCTAATTCTTTTAAGGTAATTGGATAAGGAATGGTGATATGACCGTCTTCTGTTGGTACGCCAAGTTCTTCTTTCAAAATGAATAGATTTTGTTTCACTCGATCAAAAGCACTGGAGGTTAATCCAATTTGGATACGTAACTCATGTATTTCGACTACTTTAGAAATTTTTTGAATCATATAGATCAGTTGTTCAGGATTTTTTCGTGCTAATTTTTCATAGTAGGAAACAGGAAGATAGAAAGTTTCGATATCAGTCATCGCTTGAGCTGTATAAGTGTAGGTCTCTTCTCCAAACATTCCTGACATAGGAAAAAGGTTATTGGTAGTCACGTAATCATAATAATAATAGGTGGCACTTTCATCGTAACGTTCTAAACGAACAAGTCCTTTGGTCAAGATATATAGCCGTTGTCTAGAATCTCCATCATCAAAAAGGATTTGTCCTTTCTTATAGGAACGAAGAACAGTATGTTCCTTGATCTGTTGGAACTCTTCATCCGAGAAATGTTCAAAATCAGGTTGATATCTGAGTTTTGAAAAGTGAAAATCGATTTTATTAACACGCATTAAAAAGTCCTCTCCTTATTGTTCACTATATTTATTGTTACTTTTTTTAAAGAATTTGTAAAGTTTTAACACATCTGAATTAAACATAAGTTTTAATACTTTACAAATTTGATTTGTTATTATGTAAAAAATATACATTCGCATTGAATAATTTATTTTGAAGATAAGTATTTGTGTATAAAAAACAATAATAATACATATAGCAAACGCTAACAATGTTAGTATAGTTTATTTTTATGATTTATTCAAAAAAATTTTTTAGATGAATAAATATTTTTTTGGAAGTGTATACAGAATAAAAAATGAATAAATTACGCTTAAAATTAGAAAAACGTTTAATTATTTAATTATCGAATATTAATGTGAGGGATGTCTCATTTTGAATGAGACAAAATTATGAAAGTGATTACAAAAGGAGGCTATCCTATACATGTAATCAAAAAGAAGGAGGCAACACAACATGGATAAACCTATTCACGTTTTCTCTGAAATAGGGAAATTAAAGACAGTTTTACTGAAACGGCCTGGACAAGAAGTGGAAAATTTGACACCAGATATTATGGATCGTCTGTTGTTTGATGATATTCCATATCTTCCGATTGCTCAAGAAGAACATGACAACTTTGCAAAGACCTTGCAAAACGAAGGCGTTGAAACTCTTTACTTGGAAAAATTAGCAGCAGAAGCGATTGACGCAGGCAACGTCAAAGAACAATTCTTGAATAAAATGTTGGATGAATCTCATATCGCATCGAATGCAGTAAGAGATGGTCTTCATGAGTTCCTTCTATCAATGGAAACACAAGAAATGGTAGATAAAATCATGGCTGGGGTTCGTACAAAAGATATCGAAGTACGTTCTAGCAGCCTATATGATCTTTCAGCAGACGACGACTATCCATTTTACATGGACCCAATGCCAAACTTGTACTTTACACGCGATCCTTCCGCATCAATGGGAAATGGGATGACCGTCAATAAGATGACTTTTGAAGCACGTCGTCGTGAATCGATGTTTACAGAATATATTTTGAAACATCATCCAAGATTTGCCAATAAAGGGATCGAAGTATGGTTGGATCGTGAAAATCCAGATCATATCGAAGGTGGAGATGAATTAATCTTAAGCGATAAAGTAGTAGCAGTTGGGATTTCTCAACGAACAAATGCAAAAGCTTTAGAAAAATTAGCACGCCATCTATTCGCAAAAAATTCAGGATTTGAAAAAGTATTAGCAATCAAAATCCCGAACAACCGTGCAATGATGCATTTGGACACCGTATTCACAATGGTAGACCATGACAAATTCACTATCCATCCAGCAATCCAAAGTAAAGACGGTAAGATGGATGTCTTTACGATCGAACCAGATGGTGATGATATCAAGATCACTCATTCAGATAACTTACACGAAACGATGAAAGCTGCTCTTGGATTAGATGATCTTGTATTGATTCCAACTGGTAATGGGGATGAGATCGTTGCCCCTAGAGAACAATGGAATGACGGATCCAATACATTGGCAATCGCTCCAGGTGTCGTAGTCACTTACAATCGGAATTACGTATCGAACGAATTGCTTCGTAGCTATGGTATCAAAGTGTTGGAAATCAACTCAAGTGAATTGTCACGAGGTCGTGGCGGTCCACGTTGCATGAGTCAACCACTTGTCCGTGAAGACTTGAAGTAGTTTATAACCTGACGACAGTCTTACTGTCAGCTGTCGTCAGGATTTCCTCTTTAATCTTAAATAAAAACAATCTAAAGGAGAATGTTTAATATGAAAGAATCAGTATTCCAAGGAAGAAGTTTATTAGCAGAAAAAGATTTTACAAAAGAAGAGTTACAATATTTGATCGATTTTTCAGAACACTTGAAAGACTTGAAAAAGCGTGGGATCCCACATCACTATCTAGAAGGAAAAAATATCGCACTTTTATTTGAAAAAACATCTACACGTACTCGTTCTGCATTTACCACTGCAGCAATCGATCTAGGTGCACATCCTGAATACCTAGGTGCGAATGACATCCAATTAGGTAAAAAAGAATCAACAGAAGATACAGCTAAAGTGTTAGGTCGTATGTTTGACGGAATCGAATTCCGTGGATTCAGTCAAAAAATGGTAGAGGAACTAGCAGAATTCTCTGGTGTTCCAGTTTGGAATGGATTGACTGACGAATGGCATCCAACGCAAATGATCGCTGACTTTTTAACTATCCAAGAAAACTTTGGAACTGTAGAAGGCATCACTGTTGCATACTGTGGGGATGGTCGAAACAATATGGCTAACTCTTTATTAGTAACAGGTGCAATTTTGGGAGCAAACATGCGTATCGTTGCACCAAAAGAATTACAACCTGAAGAAGAAATCGTCAAAATGGCAGAAGGTTTTGCTGAAAAATCAGGGGCACAATTGATGATTACCGACGATGTTGATAAAGGTGTAGACGGAGCAGACGTTCTTTATTCTGATGTATGGGTATCAATGGGTGAAGAAGATAAATTTGAAGAACGGATCAAATTGTTGAAACCTTACCAAATCAATATGGAAATGGTAGAAAAAACACACAATACAGATCGTTTGATCTTCTTGCACTGCTTACCAGCTTTCCATGATACAAACACTGTTTACGGTGAACAAATGAAAGAACGCTTTGGCATCACTGAAATGGAAGTAACAGACGAAGTCTTCCGCAGCAAATATGCTCGTCAATTTGACCAAGCAGAAAATCGTATGCATTCAATCAAAGCAATCATGGCGGCAACATTAGGTAACTTGTTTATCCCTCGCGTTTAAGCATAACCACATTCATCTCACGAAAAAACGAGTCAGCATTGAGGGAAAATCACAAGACGCTGGCTCGTTTTGTTATCTAGAAAATTCAGAAGAACTGAAGAAAGGACGAATGAAATGGCCAAACGAAAAGTAGTTGTCGCTTTAGGAGGCAATGCCATCTTGTCTACGGATGCAAGTGCAAAAGCCCAACAAGAAGCGTTAATGGAAACAGCAAAGTATTTAGTGAAATTTATCGAGCAAGGAGATGAACTAATCATCTCTCACGGAAATGGTCCGCAAGTCGGCAACCTATTGATTCAGCAGCAAGCTGCTGATTCTGAGAAAACACCAGCAATGCCTTTAGATACATGTGTCGCAATGACAGAAGGGTCAATCGGCTACTGGCTCCAAAACGCGATGGGTGAAGTACTGAAGGAAAAAGGAATCGATAAAGATGTAGTTTCTTTAGTCACTCAAGTCATTGTGGATGAAAACGATCCTTCCTTCAAAAATCCAAGTAAACCAGTCGGCCCATTCTACACGGAAGAAGAAGCGAAAGAACAAATGAATGCTGATTCTACTGTGACATTCAAAGAAGACGCTGGACGTGGATGGAGAAAAGTAGTCGCTTCCCCTAAACCAATCTCGATCAAAGAAGCACGTGTCATCGAAACGCTAGTCGAACAAGGAGTTATCACGGTGTCTGTCGGCGGTGGCGGGATTCCTGTTGTAGAAACAGCTACTGGATTAGAAGGGCGAGAAGCCGTGATCGATAAAGATTTTGCTTCAGAAAAATTAGCCGAAATCATCGATGCGGATTTGCTGATCGTTTTGACAGGTGTAGACAATGTGTATGTCAATTACCAAAAACCGGATCAAAAGAAACTAGAAACTGTTACTGTTTCAGAAATGAAACAATACATTGATGAAAAACAGTTCGCTCCAGGAAGCATGCTTCCGAAAGTAGAAGCAGCTATTGCATTTGTTGAAGCAAAACCGAACGCTAAGGCAATCATCACTTCTTTAGAAAATATCGAAAATCTTTTAGCTTCTGAAGAAGGAACGATTATCGTAGCTGATTAATTTGTTAAGTCTTTCGTATTTACGAAATGATTTATAACTATCCAGGTGGTATTTCTTCTCCTTTAGGCCATCTGGATTGTTTTTTTTATTAGAAACGACTAGCCTTTCGTTTTTTTTTCTGATATAATTCAAGAAAGTTTAATAAGATTAAGATTTGTTGAACAAGAGAGTACTTGTATCATTCTTAGCTAGCGAATTCGGAAGTGGTGGAAGCCGAATGAAGGAGATACAACGAAGCGCACTTGGAGAATTCTGTTTTAAACAGACGGTCGTCTACCGATATCAGATGGAGCTGGTCCTTTTTTAGGACAATTGGAGTGGTACCGCGGGAAATCTCGTCTCTAATGATGGCATACTAAGTATGTCGTCATTAGAGATTTTTTTTGTTGAACAAATAAGAGAGTATTTTAGGAGGAATAAAGATGAATAATAAAGATCTTGTCGCAAAAGCTGTCTATGACGTTGTCAAAGACGATTTGACACTTGAACAAGTCGAACAATTACTAGAAAATCCAAAATCAGCCGAACACGGGGATGTGGCATTTCCAGCCTTTTCATTAGCAAAAGTTTACCGAAAAGCGCCACAGCAAATCGCTGCAGATTTAGCAGAAAAAATCGACTCTGCCAACTTTGAAAAAATCGAAGTGGTTGGACCTTACTTGAACTTTTTCATGAATAAAGAACTTATCAGCAAAAAAGTTTTGCAAACAGTAGTGAAAGAAAAAGAACATTATGGGGATAGCAATATTGGGAATCAAGGGACCGTACCGATCGATATGTCTTCTCCAAATATTGCAAAACCAATCTCAATGGGACATTTACGTTCGACAGTTATCGGTAATTCGATTGGCTTCATTATGGAAAAAATCGGATACCAGCCAATCCGCATCAATCATTTAGGTGACTGGGGCACGCAATTCGGAAAACTGATTGTTGCTTACAAAAAATGGGGTTCAGAAGAAGCGGTCAAAGCAGAGCCAATCAATGAACTGCTTCGTTTGTATGTCCAATTCCATGAAGTAGCTGAAACAGAACCAGAATTAAATGAAGAAGCTCGTGCTTGGTTCAAACGTCTAGAAGAAGGCGATGAAGAAGCTATCCAATTGTGGCAATGGTTCCGTGATGAATCGATGAAAGAATTCAACAAAATCTATGATCTACTAGAAGTACAGTTTGATTCATTGAACGGTGAAGCTTTCTATAATGACAAAATGGATGAAATCGTCGAACTTTTAGAAGAAAAACATTTGCTGAACGAAGATAAAGGTGCGGAGATCGTTGACCTTTCTGCTTACGACTTGAATCCAGCATTAATCAAGAAATCAGATGGCGCGACACTATACATCACACGTGACTTAGCTGCCGCATTGTATCGTAAACGTACCTATGACTTCAAGCAATCTCTATATGTAGTAGGGAATGAACAAAGTTATCATTTCAAACAATTGAAAGCTGTCTTGAAAGAAATGGGCTTTGACTGGTCTGACGATATGCACCATATCCCATTTGGTTTGATCACACAAGGTGGTAAAAAATTATCAACTCGTAAAGGAAAAATCGTCTTACTAGAAGAAGTATTGAATGAAGCAATCCAATCTGCTAAAGAACAGATCAGCGAGAAAAACCCTGATTTAGAAAACAAAGATGTTGTAGCTAAACAAGTAGGGGTTGGAGCAGTCATCTTCCATGATTTGAAAAACGATCGTCTCAATACATTTGACTTCAACTTGGAAGAAGTGGTTCGTTTTGAAGGAGAAACTGGACCTTATGTGCAATATACACATGCTCGTGCAGTCAGTCTGTTGGAAAAAGCAGGATTCGTCCCTTCAGAAACAGCAGACTATGCGTTGAATGACGATATCAGCTGGGAAGTAGTCAAATTGGTTCAAAAATATCCTGAAACAGTCTTATCCGCTGGGGAAAAATATGAACCTTCAGTGATTGCGAAACATGCAATCAAATTAGCACAGGCATTCAACAAATACTATGCTCATACGAAAATTTTAGCTGACGATGAACAAAAAGAAGCACGCTTAGCTTTAGTGTATGCAGTGACTGTATTATTGAAAGAAGATCTTCGTTTGCTAGGACTTCATGCACCAGATAAGATGTAAGAAAAAAAGAATGTGAAATCAGTGATCAGCTCCGAGTCACAAGGAACAATTTCAAAAAACAGCTTCTCGTGTTTGTTGGATATTGTGACTTGTGACCGAGGAGTTGGCAGGAGAACACCGTTTATTCGCAATAAGGGCTGTGACAATATTTTTGTCACAGCCCTTATTGCGAATAAAAGTCATTCTGGATTCTTGTCAGCGCACAAAATGTACTCTGTTAACTCCTTTAAGTTATTTACGCAAAGATCAGCACCAGCTTGTTGGAATCTAAGAGCAACAGACTGTTTTAAGCGATCTTTTTCCTCCATCTCTATTTGTTGGTATGCATCATATGAAAGTCCCATCAGCGAACTACCTTCAATCACACCAACTGTAAACACCCCAGCATTTTTTCCTTCTTGGATATCTGAGACCGTATCTCCAACTTTGATTACTTCATCAACCGACTTGTTTTTGAAATGTTGTATGTTTTTATGAATCATATAAGGAAATGGTCGTCCATATCCTTCGACGTCTTCAGAAGTTGCCATGAAGTCTGGTGAATACCCTCCTTTTTTTGCGGTTTCTGCTACGATTGCCATCATAGGAGCAGTAAATCCAGTCGTGGAACCAATATTGATCCCAGCGCTTCTCAACTGCTCGACCGTTTCCAATGTGTCGGGTTTCAAGGTAGAATGCTGGGCCAAATCTTTAAACAGATAATGTTCAAATTGCTGATACAATTCCTCCACCTCTTTTTCCTGAGGTAGTTGTCCATGAATCGCTATCCATTGTTCTTTGACAGAAGGGAGGGAAAGAAGCTGTTGGATATGATCCCATTTTAATTTTCCCATCGGTTCGCGGATCTCTTTGTCAGTCAGTTGGATCCCTTTTTCTAGAAAAGCATTTCTAAAAGCGTGGACAGGAGCCATACAGCCAAAGTCCACAGTTGTTCCTGCCCAATCAAAAATTACAGTTTTAATCATTAATGTTCTCCTTATAGTCTTTGATAATTGCTGTCAGTTCTAAAATGTCTTCTGGATAAATCTCGCCAATATTACCGATACGAAAACATTCATGATCGCTGATCTTCCCAGGATAGATCACAAATCCGTTTTGTTTTAAATGCTGATAGAAATGATTGAAATCAAATCGCCAGTCTTTAGGGTAAAGAAAAGAGGTAATGAATGGCCCCTGATACTCTTGGATGAAAGGCTGGAATCCCATCTCTGTCATTTTTTGTCGTAGCACATGATTATTGGCGAGATAACGTGAATATCGAGTTTCGATCCCTCCTTCTAGCTCTAGTTCCTTCAATGCCTGTTGAAAAGCCAAAACCGTATGAGTAGGGGAAGTGAAACGCCATTTGCCATTCTCGTTTTCCATCACGCGATACTGGTCATACAGATCAAGTGACAAACTTCGACTCACATTTTTTCGCTTTTCTAGTTCCACTTTATTAGCAAGTACAAAAGAAAAACCTGGAACACCTTGAATACATTTATTTGAGCTAGAAATCAAAAAATCGATCCCTAGTTCCGCTACATGAATCGGTATCCCACCAAAGCTAGACATCGCATCTACTATAAACAAAAGATCTCTTTCCTGTACGACAGCAGCAATTTCTTCCAAATCATTTAAAATACCGGAAGTAGTCTCGCTATGGACCATTGCAAGTGCGGAGATAGACGGATTCTCTTCAATCAACTGTGTAATCATATGTGCTTGGGGGATTTGGTGTTCAGGTACTTCATAAACTGCATAGTTTAGTTGCAGATATTTGCACATGGCAACCATTCGTTGACCGTATGCGCCATTTGAACAAATCAGCAAAGTATCTTCTGGTCTAATCACAGTACTTAAAACAGATTCTACCCCAAAGGAGCCGCTGCCTTGCATCAAGACCGTTGTGTATAGTTCTTCCGGTACTTGAGCAAGCTCCAGCAATTTTTTTCTTATCCATTGTGTCATCTCTTTGTATTCTTGATCCCAGGTACAATGATCGGTCAGCATCGCTTTTTTCACTGTTTCAGAAGTCGTTAATGGTCCAGGCGTTAATAATTTATACATGCGATTTCCTTTCATTTCTTTTTTATTGACATACACAAAGAGCAAGACTCTGCTCTTGCTAACATCCAATATAAATGATGAGTATTGTGATTTAATCAAAGTTATGAAAATTTTAAATAAAAACTGATGTATTTTTGTAAAGAGTGTAAAGGTTTATTTAACAAGGAAAATATTGAAAATAAAAAAACACGCATTCCTTATTAGGAACACGTGCTCTGATTAAAAAAGTGATACTTCAGTCGGATGGTGAAGAAATTCTTCTACTCGTTTTGCATCCTCCTCATTTTCTGAGATAATCATGATCGTATCAAATCCAGCAATCGTACTGACGATAGGAGGAGGCTTGATCTCATCTAAAACAGATGCAAATAAATGAGCATTGTCTGGCAAGGTATTAACGATTGTCAAAAAGTGGACTCGTTCGACTTTCAACACAATGTCTTCAATCATTTGAATCAGCCGATCCTCTTCTTCAGTCTTAGTATCAGGAGTACCTTTTTCGCGAAACAACACAAAGCGGGAAATACCGTTTTCATCAGGTGCCTTCACGATTTTCAGATCACGTATATCTCGAGAAATCGTTGCTTGCGTTGCGGTAACGCCATAATGCCCAAGTTTGTTTAATAGTTCTTCTTGCGTACGGATCGGGAATTCTTCAATGACTTGTTTAATCAGCAAATGTCTTTGAGCTTTGCGCATTTTCTTTCTCCTTTACGAAAGATTTCACATGTATCATAACAAAAAAAAGAAGGATTGCCCAATAATATTCGTCTTTTATATCTAAAATTATTTTATGGAAAAAAGAGAATAAAGAAACAAAGAGAAATCTACTGTTTTTCTTGAATTCTTTTTGTCTTTCAGGTAAACTATTGAATGTTGAGCAGAAAAGTACATTTGCTCTTGCGATATGGATCTTTTGTCTGTATAATAGCTGAGGGTGCTTTATGCATCAGCAAATCCACATTCTTATTGGATTGTCGGTAGGTGCTTGAAAAAGTTTGCCGGCAAGGTAGAAGATAAGAAGAGGGAAAATAAAACCAAATCGGAGGAAACAAACATGGCAGTAATTTCTATGAAACAATTACTAGAAGCCGGCGTACACTTTGGTCACCAAACTCGTCGCTGGAACCCAAAAATGAAGAAATATATCTTCACAGAAAGAA
The DNA here is from genome assembly GCF_035725965.1 of Enterococcus sp. E5-162. NCBI lineage: Bacteria > Bacillati > Bacillota > Bacilli > Lactobacillales > Enterococcaceae > Enterococcus > Enterococcus sp. E5-162. Next base: position 84,551 of record NZ_JAPRFV010000009.1, read on the forward strand.
ACGGAATCTACATCATTGACTTACAAAAAACAGTTAAATTAGTAGATGCAGCTTATGATTACATGAAGAGCGTTGCTGAAGAAGGCGGCGTAGCATTATTCGTAGGTACAAAAAAACAAGCACAAGAAGCAATCAAAGAAGAAGCAACTCGTGCAGGACAATACTTCGTTAACCATCGTTGGTTAGGCGGAACATTGACAAACTGGGATACTATCCAAAAACGTATCAGCCGTTTGAAACAAATCAATGCGATGGAAGAAGATGGAACTTTTGAAGTTCTACCTAAAAAAGAAGTTGCTGGTTTGAACAAAGAACGCGAACGTCTTGAAAAATTCTTAGGCGGTATCGCTGATATGCCAAGAATCCCAGATGTAATGTACATCGTTGACCCACGTAAAGAACGTATTGCTGTTCAAGAAGCACACAAATTAAATATCCCAATCGTAGCTATGGTTGATACAAACTGCGATCCAGATGAAATCGACGTAGTAATCCCTTCAAACGACGATGCCATTCGTGCCGTTAAATTGATTACTTCAAAAATGGCTGATGCTTTCATCGAAGGAAACCAAGGTGAAGATCAAGTAGTTGAAGAAGATTTCACAGAAGAAAACACAGCAACATCAATCGAAGAAATCGTAGATGTTGTTGAAGGCGACAATTCTTCAGCAGAATAATTTTGAATGATGGAGCTGTTTCAAAGGCTGGGCGACAAGCCTCACTCTCCTTTGAAACAGCTTTTTTTAAAAAGAACACACACAGGAGGAGTTAAACATGGCAGACGTTACAGCTAAAATGGTAAAAGAACTACGCGAAATGACTGGCGTAGGAATGATGGATGCGAAAAAAGCATTAGTTGAAGTAGAAGGCGATATGGAAAAAGCAGTTGATCTTTTACGTGAAAAAGGAATGGCAAAGGCTGCAAAGAAAAATGACCGCATTGCCGCTGAAGGATTAGCTTCAGTTGCTGTGAAAGGTAACACTGCAGCAATCGTTGAAGTAAACTCAGAAACAGACTTTGTATCTAAAAATGAAATGTTCCAAGACTTAGTAAAAGAAATCGCAGAACTTGTTGCTGAAAACAAACCAGCAGACATGGAAGCTGCAATGAAAATCAAAACAGATAAAGGAACGATTGAATCTGATTTGATCGAAGCAACTCAAGTTATCGGAGAAAAAATCAGCTTCCGTCGCTTTGAAGTTGTAGAAAAAGACGACAATGCTGCATTTGGCGGATACTTGCATATGGGCGGACGTATTGCTGTATTGACTGTTCTAGACGGAACAACAGATGAAACAGTTGCAAGAGATGTAGCTATGCACGTAGCAGCTATCAATCCTCGCTATGTAAACGAATCACAAATTCCAGAAGCTGAATTAGAACATGAAAAAACTGTTCTTACAGAACAAGCATTGAATGAAGGCAAACCAGCGAATATCGTTGAAAAAATGGTAGAAGGACGCTTGAAGAAATTCAAAGCAGAAATCGCTTTGGTTGACCAACCATTCGTTAAAGATCCTGATATGACTGTTGAAAAATACGTTGCTTCAAAAGGCGCAACTGTTAAAACATTCGTACGTTTCGAAGTTGGCGAAGGTATCGAAAAACGCGAAGATAACTTTGTAGAAGAAGTTATGAGCCAAGTGAAAAAATAATTCTGTTGAATGACAGACGGGAACGCACGCTTTGTGCGCTCCCTTTTTTTAAGCAAAACAAGAAAAACCAGGCTTAGCGTGTCGAAATCATCTAAGTATGGTAAAATGGCAATAGAAAATATTGGAGGAATGAACATGGTCACACCGAAATATCAGCGTGTAGTCTTAAAATTGAGTGGAGAAGCTTTAGCTGGGGATGCAGGATTTGGAATCAAACCACCAGTAATCAAAGAAATCATCCAAGAAATCAAAGAAGTTCACGAACTGGGCGTTGAAATGGCAATCGTTGTGGGTGGCGGAAATATCTGGCGCGGACAAATCGGAGCACAAATGGGCATGGAACGCGCTCAAGCTGATTACATGGGTATGTTAGCTACAGTTATGAATGCCTTAGCTTTACAGGATACGTTGGAAAACGTGGGTGTACCGACACGCGTGCAAACTTCGATTGAAATGCGTCAAATCGCAGAGCCATACATTCGCCGTAAAGCAGAACGTCATTTAGAAAAAGGACGGATTGTTATTTTTGCGGGCGGTACCGGCAACCCGTACTTCTCGACAGATACAACGGCAGCATTACGCGCAGCAGAAATCGGCGCAGATGTTATCCTGATGGCTAAAAACAATGTAGACGGTGTTTATTCTGCTGATCCGAAAGTAGATGCAAATGCAGTGAAATTTGAAGAACTGACTCATCTGGAAGTGATTGCTAAAGGATTACAAGTCATGGATTCAACTGCAAGTTCACTAAGCATGGATAATGACATTCCATTGCTTGTCTTCAATTTAAATGAACACGGAAATATTCGCCGAGCAATCTTAGGTGAAAATATCGGAACGACTGTAAGGGGGAAATAAAAATGGCAGATGCAATTATGACAGAAGCAAAAGAAAAAATGAAAAAAGCAGCACAAAATCTTCAACGTGAACTTGGGCAAATCCGCGCAGGCCGCGCGAATGCTAGCCTTTTGGATCGAATCACTGTGAATTATTACGGTGCACCAACTCCATTGAACCAAATGGCGTCAATCCAAATCCCAGAAGCACGTGTTTTAATGATCACGCCTTTTGACAAGAGCATTCTTCAAGATGTTGAAAAAGCTATTATGGCAAGTGATATCGGAATCAGTCCTACCAATGATGGAAATGTTATTCGTTTGGTTATCCCACAACTGACAGAAGAACGCAGAAAAGAATTAGCTAAAGATGTGAAAAAAGAAGCAGAAAATGCAAAAATCGCGATTCGTAACATCCGTCGTGATGCAATCGATGAATATAAAAAACAACAAAAAAATGGTGACATTACCGAAGATGATTTGCGTGGACTAGAAAAAGACGTACAAACATTGACAGATAACAGCATTAAAGAAGTAGATAAGATCGCTGCTGATAAAGAAAAAGAATTATTGGAAGTTTAATAAAACCATAAAAACAGAGGGGCGGATCATTCAGCTTCCTCTGTTTTTATTTATGTTTCTTTTATTTAAAGATTAAAAAAAGAAAAAATTATTCAGTTTTTAAATAAAAAAACAATGATTTCATAGGAAAAACGTTTAGATATTGCTATAATACTTAAGATAGTGGGAATCTTTTAAGTATAGGAGGAAAAAGAATGTTACGTTTTTTTCCGCAAAAAAACAAATATATTCAAGAAAAAAGCGAATTTCAATTTAATGCCGATGGACCAATTCCTCAACACGTTGCCATCATCATGGACGGCAATGGTCGTTGGGCGCAAAACCGGCGTTTGCCAAGAGTCGCTGGTCATAAAGAAGGTATGGAAACAGTAAAGAAAGTCACAAAGAAAGCATCAAGGCTTGGAGTGAAAGTATTGACGCTTTATGCTTTTTCAACTGAAAACTGGAAGCGACCAAAAGATGAAGTAAGTTTTCTCATGCAACTACCTGTCGACTTTTTTGATACGTTCGTACCAGAATTGATCAAAGAAAACGTCAAAGTCCATGTCATGGGGTATGAGAACGTGTTACCAGAACAGACGCAAGACGCTGTAAAACGTGCAATTGAGCAAACAAAAGACAATACCGGAATGGTGTTAAACTTTGCTTTGAATTACGGAAGCAGAGCAGAAATCGTGACCGCAGTCCAAAACATTGCTGAAGAAGTAGCAAAGGGAGAAATACAGGCAGAAGAAATCGATGATGAAGTGATTGCCAACCATCTAATGACAGGTTTCTTGCCCAAAGAATTACAAGATCCTGAGTTGATGATCCGTACAAGCGGAGAAGAGCGGATCAGTAATTTTCTGTTATGGCAGATTGCATATAGTGAATTGTATTTTACAAAAGCACTTTGGCCTGATTTTGACGGTGCACATCTTGAAGAAGCAATTGCCTCTTATCAAAATCGAGATCGTCGATTCGGCGGTGTAAAAAAAACAGAAAATGAGAAAGGGGATCAGTCATGAAACAACGTGTAATCACAGCAGCCGTGGCGCTTGTCTTGTTTATTCCGATTATATGGATTGGGGGCATAGCGGTTGAGCTTACCGCAGCAGTCTTAGCTGTGGTAGGAGTTTATGAGCTTTTCCGGATGAAAGGATTGACTCTCCTAAGTTTTGAAGGAGTTTTATCCGCTATTGGTGCAGTGCTCCTTGTCTTGCCAAAAGAAAGATGGTTCTTCTTTCTTCCAGAGAACGTCAGTACATTTATGCTATTTTATCTTATCGTTATGATCCTTTTAGGGACGTCAGTTATATCTAAAAATACGTATACGATTGATGAAGCAGGTTTCCCAGTACTTGTCAGTTTGTATGTAGGAATAGGCTTCCAGAATTTCGTCAATGCACGAACAGAAAGTTTAGCTGTTTTGATTTTTGGTCTGTTTATCGTTTGGGCAACTGATATTGGTGCTTATATGGTTGGCCGTCGTTATGGACAACACAAGTTAAGTCCGGATATTTCACCGAACAAAACGATTGAAGGCGCGTTAGGCGGGATCGGAAGTGCTGTTGTAGTCGCATTTCTTTATCTATTGTTGTATCCAGCAAAAGAACTATTCAATCATGGTATGTTTGTCATGCTTCTGATGACGATTATTTTTTCGGCAGTCGGACAATTTGGCGATTTGGTCGAATCAGCAATCAAACGCCATTATGATGTGAAAGACTCAGGAAATATCTTACCGGGCCACGGGGGAATCTTAGACCGTTTCGATAGCTTGCTGTTTGTATTTCCTATCATGCATTTATTTGGCATTATTTAGTAAGTATACCTGCGTTTCTTTGTGATTTTCATAAAAGACGCAGGTTTTTGTTTCTCATTTTATTGATACTATTGGTGTCTTAGGTATACTATGGTAAAATTATAGTGTTTTAACGTTGTTTAAAAAAACACACAAAAAACAAGTAAAGGAGAAAAAAGCTATGAAAACGATACTAACATTTATCATTGTTTTTGGTATATTAGTGATTGTTCATGAGTTTGGTCATTTCTTCTTTGCGAAACGATCAGGAATCCTCGTTCGCGAATTTGCTATCGGTATGGGTCCGAAAATTTATGGGCATCAAGCAAAAGACGGGACAACATATACGCTTCGCCTATTACCTATTGGCGGTTATGTTCGAATGGCAGGCAATGGGGATGATGAAACAGAAATGGCACCAGGTATGCCTCTTTCTCTTTTACTAAATTCTGACGGCATCGTAGAGAAGATAAATTTAAGTAAGAAAATCCAATTGACAAATGCTATCCCAATGGAATTGAGCCGTTATGATTTAGAAGATGAGCTGACTATCACTGGTTATGTGAATGGAGATGAAACAGAAGTAGTGACCTATCCTGTCGATCACGATGCGACGATTATTGAAACCGACGGAACAGAAATCAGAATTGCACCAAAAGATGTACAGTTCCAATCGGCTAAACTGTGGCAGCGTATGCTGACCAATTTTGCCGGTCCAATGAATAACTTTATCTTGGCAATCGTGTTATTTATTATTCTTGCATTCATGCAAGGCGGTGTTCAAGTGACAAATACTAATCGTGTAGGAGAGATTATCCCTAATGGTGCTGCGGCAGAAGCAGGCTTAAAAGAAAATGATAAGGTAGTTAGCGTGGACGGTAAAGAAATCCACACTTGGAACGATTTGACAACAGTCATCACGAAAAATCCAGGTAAAACATTAGATTTTGAGATCGAACGAGAAGGTAAGATGCAATCTGTCGACGTGACACCGAAATCGGTAGAGTCAAATGGCGAAAAAGTTGGCCAACTTGGCATACAAGCCCCAATGAATACAGGTTTTATGGATAAGATCATCGGCGGAACACGTCAAGCTTTTAGCGGTTCATTGGAAATTTTCAAAGCCTTAGGATCACTGTTTACAGGTTTTAGTTTAGATAAATTAGGCGGACCTGTTATGATGTACCAATTATCTTCAGAAGCAGCAAACCAAGGTGTAACAACTGTTATTGGTTTGATGGCGCTTCTTTCAATGAACCTTGGAATCGTCAATCTGCTTCCGATCCCTGCCTTAGATGGTGGGAAATTAGTGTTGAATATTTTTGAAGGGATTCGTGGGAAACCATTAAGTCAAGAAAAAGAAGGAATATTGACATTAGCTGGCTTTGGATTTTTAATGTTGTTGATGGTGCTAGTTACATGGAACGATATTCAACGATTCTTTTTCTAGAAAAAGTTGACAAATAGGGTATAATAACAAACGATAACTATTTTGAGGAAATAAAGGAGTATATAGAATGAGACAATCAAAAATGTTGATTCCAACATTACGTGAAGTTCCAAATGATGCAGAAGTATTAAGTCATCAAATCTTGCTAAGAGCTGGATATATCCGTCAAGTATCAGCGGGTATCTATTCTTATCTGCCATTAGCAAATCGTGTATTAGAAAAGCTGAAACGTATCATGCGGGAAGAATTTGAAAAAATCGGTGCGGTAGAGATGCTGATGCCTGCTATCTTGCCAGCAGAACTTTGGGAAGAGTCAGGACGTTACGAAACATATGGTCCAAACTTGTATCGTTTCAAGGACCGTAATGATCGAAAAATGATTCTTGGACCAACTCACGAAGAGACTTTTACTGATTTGATGCGTAATGAAATTAATTCATATAAGAAATTACCTTTGAATCTTTATCAAATCCAACCTAAGTATCGTGACGAAAAACGTCCTCGCTTTGGTTTGCTTCGCGGACGTGAGTTTATCATGAAAGATGCATATTCTTTCCATGCAACGGAAGAAAGTTTAGACGAAACGTATAAAGATTATGAAAAAGCCTATACCGAAGTCTTTAAGCGTTGCGGTTTGGAATTTCGTTCGATCATCGGAGACGGTGGCGCAATGGGCGGGAAAGACTCAAAGGAATTCATGGCGATCTCAGAGATCGGGGAGGATACGATTTGTTATTCGACTGAAAGTGATTATGCTGCAAACTTGGAGATGGCTACAAGCTACTATGTGTCAAAAAAATCGCATGAAACACAGCTTGAATTAGAGAAAGTAGCTACACCTAACGTAAAATCAATTGACGAAGTAGCAGATTTCTTTTCTGTTGAACCTCAAAAAATCATCAAGTCTGTATTGTTCATTGCGGATGAACAACCTGTCCTTGTTTTGGTACGCGGAGACCATGAAGTCAATGACGTAAAACTGAAAAACTATCTATCTGCTGACTTTTTAGAAGAAGCGACGGAAGAAGAAGCACAAAAATATCTAGGTGCTGAGTTTGGTTCTGTCGGACCAATCGGTGTTTCAGAGGATGTAAAAGTATATGCAGACCGTTATGTCCAAGATTTAGCGAATGCCATTACTGGAGCGAACGAAACAGGCTTCCACTATAAAAATGTGAATCCAGAACGCGATTTCACTGTGCTTTCTTATGAAGATCTTCGTTTTGTACAAGAAGGAGATCCTTCACCAGACAACAACGGTGTTCTTGCCTTTACTCGAGGAATCGAAATCGGACATATCTTCAAAATTGGCACTCGTTACAGTGAATCTATGAGGGCAACCGTTCTAGACGAAAACGGACGGGAAAAATTTGTGATTATGGGCTGTTATGGTATCGGTGTGAGCCGTTTATTATCAGCAATCGTAGAACAACATTCAGATGAACAAGGAATCAATTGGCCAAAAGGAATTGCGCCATTTGATCTGCATATCGTCCAAATGAATCTAAAAGACGAATACCAAACAAACTTGACGAATGAACTAGAAGAAGCGATGACAAAAGCTGGCTATGAAGTACTGGTTGATGACAGAAATGAACGCGCAGGAGTGAAATTCGCGGATTCTGATTTGATTGGCTGTCCAATCAGAATTACTGTCGGTAAAAAAGCAGTAGAAGGAATCGTAGAAGTGAAAATCAAGAAAACTGGCGAAATGGTTGAAGTACGTAAAGAAGAATTGGCGAATACTTTACCAATCCTCTTGAACCAAGGGGAATAATAAGCGTTAAAACACAGAAAAGTAAAATAGCTGAATCAGCTGTTTTTGACAACCTGATGTTTCGCTTTTAAAATTGGAACTGTGATGTGAATCACAGTTCCAATTTTTTAATGTAAAACTCAGAAAAAACGAGTATACTAAAGGGTACTGAAAAAGAAGAGGATACGATGCAATCAATTGCATAGTTTCTCATCAGAAAGGGCGTATATCTTTGTCAGAAAAACGAGATTTATTTGAAAAACTGTTGGAACAAATCCAACTAGAGGAAGCAGAAAAAAATCATCCACTGCTTACTGCTGGTGAAATGGATAGTGTAGTGGTCCATCGTAAATCGCGTTTATGGGAATTTACGCTGCATTTTTCTAAAATTTTGCCTATTATGCTGTATCGTTCATTGGCTCAGCATCTGACTGTCGCTTTTAAAGAGATTGCACAAGTCAAATTGAATATCTTAGCAGATGACCAGACATTCGATGAACAGCTCTTGCAAGATTACTGGGCCCAAGCTTTGGAAAATCAGCAATGCGATACACCACTAGCACAGCAAGTATTGAAAACGCAAGTACCTGTGATAAAAGATCGTAAAGTCATCTTGCCAATCGACAGTACAGGGGCTATTTCATATTTGAAACAGCAATACTTACCATTAGTAGAAGAGTTGTTCGTCAGTTACGGATTCCCGAAATTTCGTATCGAACCAGAAGTGGATGAGCAGCAAGCGGAACGTGTATTGAAACTTTTTGAAGAACGTAAACAAGAACAGGCAGAAGCCTTTATGAAGCAAGCAGCTGAAAGTCTAGTTGTTCATGAGCAAAAGAAAAAAGAAAGAAAAGAACAGTCACCAGCTCTTGAAGGACCCATCCAGCTAGGACGAAATATTCCAGCAGATGAGCCCACAACACCAATGATCAATATCGTCGAAGAAGAACGACGGGTCACTCTTGAAGGGTATGTGTTCGATAAAGAAGTCAGAGAACTACGCTCAAAACGCAAGATCTTGACTTTGAAAATCACAGATTATACTTCATCATTTATCGTCAAAAAATTCTCAAATGGCGAAAAAGATGAACAGATATTTGATGCGATCAGTGTCGGAAGCTGGTTAAAGGTACGTGGAAGTATCCAAGAAGATACGTTTGTCCGTGATTTGGTCATGAATGCGCAAGATATCGTTGAAGTCAAACACACCCCTCGTAAAGATTATGCTCCTGAAGGGGAAAAACGGGTAGAACTTCATGTTCACAGCAATATGAGTACGATGGATGCAACGAATAGCATTTCTGATCTGGTGGCACAAGCAGGAAAATGGGGACACCGTGCCATCGCCATTACGGACCATGGTGGCGCACAAGCCTTTCCAGAAGCTCATAGTGCCGGGAAAAAAGCAGGTGTGAAAATCTTATACGGTGTGGAAGCGAATGTCGTAGATGATGGCGTACCTATTGCTTATAATGATGCGCATGAAGCATTAAACGAAGCCACATATGTCGTATTTGACGTGGAAACGACAGGATTGTCTGCGGTATACGATACCATCATCGAGCTCGCTGCAGTCAAAATGTACAAAGGAAATGTGATCGAAAGCTTTGATGAATTTATCGATCCAGGACATCCTTTATCCCGAACAACGGTGGATTTGACAGGTATTACGGATGAAATGGTTCGAGGATCGAAGTCAGAAGAAGAAGTCTTGCGGATGTTCCTTGAGTTTTCAAAAGGTACAATTCTGGTAGCACACAACGCGGCTTTTGATATGGGGTTCTTGAATACTAGCTACGCAAGATATGGCATTCCTGAAGCAACTAATCCAGTTATTGATACCTTAGAATTAGCCAGATATCTGTATCCGCAATTCAAACGTTTCGGATTAGGTGTGTTATCCAAAAAATTTGGTGTCAGCTTGGAACAGCATCACCGAGCAATCTATGATGCTGAAGCAACAGGTCACTTAGCTTGGATTTTTGTCAAAGAAGCAATGGACAATCATCACATGCTTTATCATGATCAGCTAAATGAGCATATCGGAGAAGGAGATTCTTACAAACGAGCCCGACCTTTCCATGTAACGATTTTAGCAAAGAATCAGGCAGGACTGAAAGATTTGTTCAAACTGATTTCAATGTCGAATGTCGAATACTTCGAACGTGTCCCGCGAATACCACGCTCCCAATTGAAAAAGATGCGTGAAAATCTATTGATCGGCTCAGCTTGTGATAAGGGAGAAATCTTCGAAGCCATGATGCAAAAAGGGGTAGAAGAGGCAAGAAACCGAGCAAAATTCTACGATTATATTGAAGTTATGCCAAAAGCGGTCTATGCACCTTTGATCGAGCAAGAATTGGTAAAAAATGAACATGATTTGGAAGAAATTATCCAAAACTTGGTAGAAATCGGAAAAAGTTTGGATAAAATCGTTGTTGCAACAGGCAACGTTCATTATCTCAACGAAGAAGATGCCATTTACCGAAAAATTTTGATCAATTCTATGGGCGGAGCGAATCCGTTGAATCGTCATAGTTTGCCAGATGTCCATTTCCGAACAACTGATGAGATGCTCACCGCTTTTCACTTTTTAGGGGAAGAAACAGCAAAAGAGATTGTAGTGGATAACACGAATAAAATCGCAGATATCTGCGAAGAAGTGATTCCAGTCAAAGATGAACTTTATACACCGAAGATTCCAGGTTCAGAAGATGAGATATCAGAATTGAGTTACACAAAAGCAAAACAAATGTACGGAGATCCGTTACCTGAAATTATCCAAAAACGATTAGAAAAAGAGTTGAACTCTATTAATGGTAATGGCTTCTCGGTTATTTATCTGATCGCCCAAAAACTTGTGCATAAAAGTAATGAAGATGGCTATCTAGTAGGTTCACGTGGCTCTGTTGGCTCTAGCTTTGTTGCAACGATGACTGGGATCACTGAAGTGAATCCTTTAGCTCCCCATTATTACTGTCCAGAGTGCCAATATTCCGAGTTCTTTGAAGATGGCACGTACGGTTCTGGATTTGATATGCCAGAAAAACAATGTCCAAAATGTGGTGCACGCTTAAATAAAGATGGTCATGATATCCCATTTGAGACATTTTTAGGATTCCATGGAGACAAAGTGCCCGATATTGATTTGAACTTCTCAGGTGATTATCAAGCAGAAGCACATAACTATACGAAAGTATTGTTTGGTGAAGACTATGTTTACCGTGCCGGAACGATTGGTACAGTCGCCGATAAAACAGCATATGGCTATGTAAAAGGTTATGAAAGGGACAATAATCTGCAGTTTCGAAGTGCAGAAGTCGACAGATTGGCAAAGGGTGCAACAGGAGTCAAACGGACAACTGGTCAGCATCCTGGGGGGATTATCGTTATTCCAGATTATATGGATGTCTACGATTTTACGCCGATCCAATATCCAGCAGACGATCAAAATTCGGAATGGAAAACGACCCATTTTGATTTTCACTCAATCCACGACAATGTATTGAAATTGGATATTCTAGGACACGATGACCCAACTGTTATACGGATGCTTCAAGATTTATCAGGGATTGATCCACAAACGATTCCTACAGATGACCCGGAAGTGATGCGGATATTTGCTGGCCCTGAAGTACTAGGGGTAACTCAGGAACAGATTTATTCTAAAACAGGAACATTAGGTATTCCAGAATTCGGCACTCGTTTTGTTCGAGGAATGTTAGAAGAAACACATCCTACAACTTTTGCAGAACTACTTCAAATATCCGGACTGTCTCATGGTACAGATGTATGGTTAGGAAATGCCGAAGAATTGATTCGACGTGGGGATGCGACATTGGCGGAAGTAATCGGCTGTCGTGATGATATCATGGTTTATTTGATTCATGCTGGATTAGACAGCGGGATGGCATTTAAGATCATGGAAACTGTTCGTAAAGGGCAATGGAACAAGATTCCTGATGAATTGAGAGAAACCTATCTATCCGCGATGAAAGAAAATAATGTGCCTGATTGGTATATCGATTCTTGTTCAAAGATCAAGTATATGTTTCCAAAAGCCCATGCTGCAGCTTATGTATTGATGGCTCTTCGTGTTGCTTATTTTAAAGTTTATTTCCCTATTTTGTATTACTGTGCATACTTTTCTGTACGTGCGGATGATTTTGATCTAGTCTCCATGTGCAAAGGAAAAGATGCTGTGAAACAAGCAATGAAAGAAATCACGGACAAAGGGCTAGATGCTTCCGTAAAAGAAAAAAATCAGCTGACCGTGCTAGAATTAGCCAATGAAATGTTAGAACGAGGATTCAAATTTGGGATGATTGATCTGTACAAATCGGATGCAGTTAATTTTGTTATCGAAGGAGATACGTTAATTGCGCCATTTAGAGCTGTCCCTAGTTTGGGAACCAATGTAGCAAAACAAATCGTTGAGGCAAGAAAAGATGGTCCATTTTTATCTAAAGAAGATCTTGCTACTCGAGGGAAAGTTTCAAAAACATTGATTGAATATATGAACGATAATGGTGTATTGAAAGATTTACCAGACGAAAACCAATTATCGTTATTCGATATGTTATAAGCATCTGTTATCTTGTCTGCTTGTAATTTTAAGCAGAGTATGGTATAGTTTTTATAGGTAATGATACTAACTGTGAGTGAGCGGATTTTTCGCTCACTCTTTTTAATGGAATTACGTATTTAATTTTTAAGGAGGCGAAACTTTTGAGTAGCGTCGTTGAAACAGTCACAGAAATGGTGACACCGATTTTAGATGAACAACATTTTGAACTTGTCGAAGTCGAATTTGTAAAAGAAGGAAAAAGTTGGTTCTTACGAGTATTTATTGACAAAGAAGGCGGAATCGATATCGAAGAATGTGCCTTTGTCAGTGAGAAACTGAGCGAAAAACTTGATGCAGCAGATCCAGATCCGATTCCTCAAGCTTATTTCCTGGAGGTATCCTCCCCTGGAGCAGAGCGGCCATTGAAAAAAGAAAGCGACTATGAAAAGGCACTTGGCGATTATGTCCATGTCTCCTTATACCAACCAGTAGATGGCGAAAAACAATACGAAGGATTTCTTCAATCATTTGATGCTGAACAGCTTACATTGAAAATACGCATAAAAACACGAGAAAAAGAATTGACTTTTGACCGAAAAAATATTGCAAAAGCTCGCTTAGCTATCCAATTTTAATCACGGAGAGGAATCAGAAAAAATGAGTAAAGAAATGTTAAATGCGTTAGACGCTTTAGAAGCTGAAAAAGGGATCTCAAAAGAAATCGTGATCGATGCTTTAGAAGCAGCATTGGTTTCTGCATACAAACGCCACTATGGCCAAGCACAAAATGTCGAAGTGGAATTTGATCAGAAAAAAGGAAAGATCCATGTCTATGCAGTAAAAGAAGTAACGGAAGAAGTGATGGATTCACAGTTGGAAGTCTCATTGAAAGATGCACTTTTGATTAATCCAGCATATGAGATCGGTGATACGATCCGTTTTGAAGTCACACCAAAAGATTTTGGGCGGATCGCTGCGCAAACAGCTAAACAAGTTATCTTGCAGCGTGTACGTGAAGCAGAAAGAACGATCATTTATAACGAATTCAGTGCTTATGAAAAAGACATCATGCAAGGAATCGTCGAACGTCAGGATAAACGTTATATTTATGTCAACCTTGGCAAAATAGAAGCAGTTCTTTCTAAACAAGATCAAATGCCAAACGAATTTTACCAACCTCACGATCGTATCAAAGTCTATGTTTCTCGAGTAGAAAATACGTCTAAAGGTCCGCAAGTATTTGTTAGCCGCAGCCATCCAGATTTATTGCGTCGCTTATTTGAGCAAGAAGTCCCAGAAGTTTATGATGGAATCGTTGAAATCGTCAGCATTGCCCGTGAAGCCGGCGATCGATCAAAAGTAGCTGTCCGTTCAAACGATCAGAACATCGACGCAGTAGGTACATGTGTTGGACCAAAAGGACAACGTGTCCAAGCAATCGTCAATGAATTAAAAGGCGAAAACATGGATATTGTTGAATGGAATGAAGACCCAGCTGTATTCATTGCAAATGCATTGAATCCTGCACAAGTCATGGATGTGATTTTTGATGAAACCAATCCTAAAGCTTGCACAGTTGTCGTTCCAGACTATCAATTATCGTTAGCAATCGGTAAACGTGGACAAAACGCACGTTTAGCTGCTAAATTGACTAACCATAAAATCGATATCAAATCAGAATCTGATATGGCGGAATTTTATGAAAAACAAGAACAACAAAACGAAACAGAAGAATTGCATGACGAAGCAATCGTTCAGTCAGATTTGACAGACGATGAGTATGAAGCAATTGCGTTCAATAATGAAACGGTCGAAGAAAAACCAGAAGCTTAACTTTAGTAAGGAGGCAAAGAGATGAAACAAAGGAAAATTCCTTTACGCAAATCTGTGGTTTCAGGTGAAATGAAACCTAAAAAAGAGATGGTCCGAATCACCCGTTCAAAAGAAGGGGAAGTATCGATCGATCCAACTGGAAAAATGCCTGGACGAGGAGCGTATGTCTCACTTGAGCCGGAAGAAGTACAACAAGCTTGGGATAAAAAAATTCTCGATCGAGTACTCGAAACAACTTTAACAGATGAGTTTTATCAAGAACTTCTTGACTATGTCACTCACCAAAAAGCACGTAAAGAGTTATTTGGAAAATGAATACAGTCAATCGGCAAAAAGTCATGAATCTCATGGGTCTGGCGATGCGCGCGGGAAAACTGATTACGGGCGAAGAACTGACCATAGCTGAAATCCGCAAACAAAAAGCAAAATTGGTGTTTGTGGCAACAGATGCAAGTGAGAATACAAGAAAAAAGATAAAAGATAAGAGTTCATACTATGAAGTTCCTTGCTTTGAGCTATTTTCTGAAGCAGAAATCACGCAGATGATCGGAAAACCTCGCAAGGTATTCGGAATAATGGATGCCGGATTTGCGAAGAAGACCAAGGAGCTAATTGAAGGTTAGGAAGGTGATTGCATGGGCAATAAAAGAATCTATGAATTAGCAAAAGAACTCAAAAAATCTAGTAAAGACGTCGTGGAAAAAGCACAACAACTTGGCATCGATGTGAAAAACCATATGGGTGCGATTACTAGCAGTGATGAGAAGAAATTGCAACAAGCGTTCAAAAACCCAAGCACGAAACAACAAGCTGCACAACAAGCAAGCAGAAAACCAGCCAATCAACAGCCGAACGATCAACGTAAAAAAGAAGCAACAAATAATCAACAAAAAAATAAAAATAACCGCAGTTATCAAGATCGCGGTCAAGGGAGCGGTCAAGTGAATCAAGGAAAAAAACCAACAACAAACCAAAATAATACGGGGAATACTAGCAGTCAAAATCGTCCAGGAACGAGCCAAGGCGGCAATCAAAACCGTACCAACAACAAACCAAACAATAACAATCGCGGCAAATTTAATAATAACAACCGTAATCGTTATAATAAAAAGGGTAAAAAAGGCAAACAGCAACAATCAACTAAGCCAGCTGTACCACCACGCAAATTCCGTGAATTGCCAGATGTATTAGAGTATACTGAAGGCATGAACGTAGCAGATATCGCGAAAAAAATTCATCGTGAGCCAGCAGAAATCATTAAAAAATTATTTATGCTTGGCGTCATGGTCAATCAAAACCAAGCACTGGATAAAGACACGATTGAACTGTTAGCCACGGACTATGGTATGGAACCACAAGAAAAAGTCCAAGTGGATATTGCAGATATCGATAAATTCTTCGAGTCAGAAGAAGTTGATCCAGACAAATTAGTCTCACGTCCGCCAGTAGTAACGATTATGGGACACGTAGACCACGGGAAAACAACCTTATTGGATACATTGCGCCATTCACGTGTAACAAGCGGCGAAGCCGGCGGAATCACGCAGCATATCGGTGCCTACCAGATTGATATTGATGGCAAACCAATCACTTTCTTGGATACACCAGGACATGCGGCCTTTACAAGTATGCGTGCACGTGGAGCAAGTATCACAGATATCACGATTTTAGTTGTCGCTGCAGATGACGGTGTCATGCCGCAAACCGTTGAAGCAATCAACCATGCCAAAGCAGCAGGCGTTCCAATTATCGTCGCTGTAAACAAAATTGATAAACCAGGTGCAAACCCTCAACATGTTATGCAAGAATTAAGTGAGTATGAGTTAATTCCTGAAGCATGGGGTGGAGAAACGATCTTTGTTGAGATCTCAGCGAAATTCGGCCAAAACATCGAAGAATTGCTGGAAATGATTCTGTTAGTCGCAGAAGTAGAAGATTTAAAAGCAGATCCAACACAACGCGCAATCGGAACAGTGATCGAAGCACGTCTTGATAAAGGTAAAGGTCCTGTGTCAACCTTACTTGTCCAAGAAGGAACACTTCATGTTGGTGACCCAATCGTTGTCGGTAATACTTACGGACGTGTCCGTGTAATGACAAACGATCTTGGCCGTCGCGATAAAGAAGCAGGACCTGCAACGCCAGTAGAAATCACTGGCTTGAATGATGTACCTCAAGCAGGTGACCGTTTCGTAGTCTTCGAAGACGAAAAGACAGCACGTGCAGCGGGTGAAGAACGCGCAAAACGTGCATTATTGGAAAACCGTGCTGCAAGCAGCCGTGTAACCTTGGACAACTTGTTTGAAAGCTTGAAAGAAGGCGAGCTAAAAGAAGTTAACGTCATTATTAAAGCCGACGTTCAAGGTTCAGCAGAAGCATTAGCTGCCTCACTGAAAAAAATCGAAGTTGAAGGTGTACGTGTGAAAATCGTCCATTCAGCGGTAGGTGCAATCAATGAAAGTGACGTAACACTTGCAGCAGCAAGTAATGCGATTATCATTGGATTTAACGTCCGTCCTACACCTCAAGCAAAAGCGCAAGCAGAAGCTGAAGAAGTAGACATTCGCTTACACCGTATCATTTATAAAGCTATTGATGAAATCGAAACAGCGATGAAAGGAATGCTAGATCCTGAATTTGAAGAAAAAATCACTGGTCAAATGATTGTACGTGAAACATTCAAAGTATCCAAAGTAGGCACAATCGCTGGTGCATATGTAACAGAAGGCTATATCCGCAGAGACAGCGGCGTCCGTGTGATCCGTGACGGTATCGTTATCTACGAAGGCCAATTGGCAAGTTTGAAACGTTTCAAAGATGACGTAAAAGAAGTCAAAATGGGCTATGAATGCGGTGCTATGATTGAAAAATTCAATGACATCAAAGTAGATGACGTAATTGAAGGGTTTATCATGGAAGAAGTCAAAAATGACTAAAAACTGATAAAGGAGGCCAATCATTATGGCTAACTATCGTGATCGCCGAGTCGGTCAAGAAATCTTAAAAGAAGTCAATGCGATCCTACGTAAAAAAGTAAGAGATCCTCGTGTGCAAGATGTAACGATCACTGATGTACACGTAACAGGCGATCTTCAACAAGCAACAATCTATTACAGCATCCTTTCTGATTTAGCTTCTGAAAAGAAAAAAGCACAAGAAGGATTGGATAAAGCATCAGGATTGATTCGTCGTGAGCTGGGGCACAATCTAAGTATTTACAAAACACCTGAATTGTCCTTTGAATTAGATGAATCAGTTGTCTATGGCAACCATATCGATGAATTGCTTCGCGACTTGAACAAAGACTAATTAAAAAATCCCGCAAATCCTGTGAAATCAGGGGTTGCGGGATTTTTTTGTTTTCATTAAGACGTATTGCCTAAGAGTTCCATGACTTTAGTCTTGCGGCGTGTCAGTTAACCAAAAAAGAGAAAAAGAAAAAATTCGACTTTCTTTTTTCTATAGTATATAAATTTTTGCATATAGATAAAGATCAAGATACCGATGAGGGAAGCTAGATTGTAATCCATTGTAGTGACAGTCAGGTTATATAGCCAAGTAACTAGAAGATCAGTGGAATCTGCACTATAAAAGTTTGAATTTGTCGGTCTGCCGTCAGTTAAAAGAAAAATCACGTTGAAGTTATTGACAAGATATAAAATCCAAGCAAATGAACAGAAGTGCTTATTAGGTTTCAATTGGGAGTATCTTCGCTAGAATAAGAGTAATAATGAAAAGGAGTGTTACGTATGGATTATTCTAGTAAAGAATACTTTGATAAAATGACGGCTTGGTGGCGTGCTGCCAATTATCTTTCTGTCGGGCAAATTTATCTTAAAGATAACCCCTTACTGAGACGTACGTTGAAACCAGAAGATGTCAAAAAACATCCAATCGGTCATTGGGGAACGATTCCTGGCCAAAATTTTATTTATGTCCATTTGAACCGAGTCATCAATAAATATGATTTGAACATGTTTTATATCGAAGGACCAGGACACGGCGGACAAGTCATGGTATCGAATGCTTATTTAGATGGAAGTTACACAGAAATCTATCCAGAAGTAACGGAAGATGAGACGGGAATGCAAAAATTATTCAAGCGATTTTCATTTCCTGGAGGCATTGCTTCTCATGCAGCACCAGAAACACCAGGTTCTATCCATGAAGGCGGAGAGCTTGGATACTCTCTTTCACATGGAGTCGGAGCTGTATTAGACAATCCTGAAGTAATTTCTGCTGTCGTGATTGGTGATGGTGAAGCAGAAACCGGTCCTTTAGCTGGAAGCTGGTTCTCAAATGTCTTTATCAATCCGGTGACAGATGGAGCTGTTTTACCAATCCTTCATTTAAATGGTGCTAAAATAGCCAACCCAACGATCTTGGCACGTAAAACAGATGAAGAATTAGCAAATTACTTTAACGGACTTGGCTGGGAACCTTTCTTTATTGAAGGAAATGATCCAGAAAAATTAAATCCTGTTATGGCTGAAAAAATGGATCAAGCAATCGAGAAAATCAAATCCATCCAAAAAGAAGCTCGCCTGAAGACAGCAACAGATGTGGTGATGCAAAAATGGCCAGTATTGATCGTACGCACACCAAAAGGATGGACCGGTCCAGAAGAATGGGACGGGGAGCCAATTGAAGGAACCTTCCGAGCACACCAAGTACCGATTCCTGTAGATCAAGAACATATGGATCATGCAGATGCTTTACTCCGTTGGTTGAAATCCTATGAACCAGAAAAATTATTTGATGCACAAGGACGTATTTTAGAAGAAATCAGAGAAATCGCGCCCACTGGTGACCAAAGAATGGCAAAAAATCCTATCATCAATGGTGGAATCGATCCGAAACCGCTTGTTATGCCAGATTGGAAAAAATATACTTTGCAATTTGAACAACCGGGCTCCGTTAAAGCAGAAGATATGACTGAACTTGGTAAATTCGTTCGCGAGATCATTGAGAAAAATCCAGAAAATTTCCGTATATTCGGACCAGATGAAACAAAATCAAATCGATTGAATCAAGTTTTCAAAACGACAAATCGCCAATGGATGGAAAAAATCGAACCAGAAAATGATGAATGGCTTTCGCCATCTGGCCGCGTCATCGACAGTCAATTATCGGAACATCAAGATGAAGGGTTCTTAGAAGGGTACGTTCTCACTGGACGGCATGGTTTTTTTGCAAGTTACGAATCATTTTTGCGAGTGGTTGACTCTATGCTGACTCAGCACTTCAAATGGATGCGGAAATCACGTGACCTTTCTTGGCGAAATAATTATCCTTCGCTGAATCTCATTGCAAGCTCAACAGTCTTCCAGCAAGATCACAATGGATATAGCCACCAAGATCCAGGAATATTGACACATTTGGCAGAAAAAAAGGCGGAGTTCATCCGTGAATATCTGCCTGCGGATGCAAATACGTTGCTCGCAGTCATGGACAAAGCATTCCGCTCGTCAGAAAAAATTAATTTGATCATCTCTTCCAAACATCCGCGTGCTCAATTTTACTCAGCAGAAGAAGCAGCCGTCTTAGTGAATGAAGGCTTGAAAATCATTGATTGGGCTTCGACAGCAAAAGAGGAGGAACCTGAATTGGTCATTGCTGCTGCAGGAACGGAATCTAACTTAGAAGCATTAGCAGCTGTGACTTTGCTGCTGGAAGAATTCCCAAAACTAAAAATCCGGTTCATCAATGTCGTAGATTTATTGAAATTACGTCATCCGAGTCAAGATCCGCGTGGATTGAGCGATGAAGAATTTGACAAATATTTTACAAAAGACAAACCGATCTTATTTGCTTTCCACGGTTATGAAACTTTGATCCGCACGATTTTCTTTGATCGTCATAACCATCATTTAATGATTCATGGCTACAAAGAAAACGGAGATATCACGACACCGTTTGACATGCGTGTGGTAAATGAACTTGACCGTTATCATTTGGCAAAAGATGCAGCTTTAAAAATCAAAGGAAGTCAAGCAGAAGATTTTGCAAAAAAAATGGATCAGAAATTACAAGAACATCAAAACTATATTCGTGAAAATGGTATTGATCTGCCAGAAGTATTGGATTGGAAATGGAAAAATCTTGACCAATAAAATGATAAAATCGACCCTGAAAAATAGATTTTTTTACATTGATCAAGAAACTGAAAAAATAAATAAAAAAAACGGAAAAAAGACTGGAAGAATGACCAGTCTGTTTTTTCGTTTTTGGGAAGTGAGAACCAATCTATTTACCTGTAAGCCACCCATAAATCCAATCAAATGGTGCAAAGAAAAAATCTTCCATTCTATTCCCTCCTTTAAAAAAAGCATAACATGATTTCTATTTACATGAGCATGAATTTTGTTACGTTTTTATTGCCGAAAAATAAAAACCGTTCATTATGATGTCAAATTCGTCAGTAATAGATGCAATGTGTTATAATAATTCAGTTAAATCAAAAATGAAATGGAGAAAAGACATGGACGGGTTATTACCTTTATGGAAAGAACGCGGAATGACAAGTCATGATTGCGTATTCAAATTAAGAAAAATCTTACATACGAAAAAAATCGGACATGGGGGTACGCTTGACCCGGATGTAGACGGTGTATTGCCTATTTGTATCGGAAAAGCCACAAAAGTTATCGAATATTTGACAGATTCTGGGAAAATTTATGTGGGCGAGATGACTCTAGGTTTCAGTACAACGACGGAAGATCGATCCGGAGAACGAGTAGAAACAAAACCAGTGGATATGTCTTTATCTGAAGAAAAAATAGATGAAGTGATGGCTTCATTTATTGGTGAAATCACCCAGATACCGCCCATGTACTCAGCGGTAAAAGTAAACGGTAAACGGTTATATGAATATGCACGGAATAATGAACCAGTGGATCGGCCTGTTAGAAAGGCTCAAATTTACCGTTTTATCCGAACAAGTGAACTGACAAGAGACGAAGTGGCAGGAACCATTTCTTGGCGTTTCGAAGTAGAATGCGGGAAAGGAACCTATGTCCGTACATTAGCTGTGGATACAGGCAAGAAACTTGGTTACCCTGCACACATGTCTGATCTCACTCGAACAGCAAGTGCCGGTATGGCCCAAAAAGAAGCGTTAACATTAGAAGAAGTAGCTCAAGCTGTAGAAAACGGTACGATCGATGAGTATTTGCTGCCAATTGAAAAAGGAGTGGAACGGTTCAAACGAGTAGATATTACTGATGAGGTATGGCAGAAAGTAAAAAACGGTATGAGACTTGATTATACTGTATTTGCGCTCCCAGAAATGCCTTCAGAGGAAATTGCCTTGTTTTATAAAGACAAAGTCGTAAGTATCTATCAGCCAAACCCGAAAGAAAAAAATAAACTAAAACCTAGTAAAGTATTGAGAAATGAGGAATGACGAATGAATATCATCAAGATCAGACATCCTTACCAACCAGAACAAATTCCAGAAGACGATGTCGTTTTAGTACTGGGATTTTTTGACGGCGTGCATATTGGACACCAGAAAGTCATAAAGACAGGTATGGAAATTGCGCAAAAAGAAGGATTGAAATTAGCATTGATGACTTTCAATCAACATCCATCGATTGTTTTTAAGAAGATCGATCCTAGCAGTGTGAAGTATTTGACTAGCCTGAAGCAAAAAGAAGAAAAAATGGCAGATTTGGGTATCGATTATTTATATGAAGTCGATTTTACTTCTTCTTTTGCTCATTTAGCGCCACAAGAGTTTGTTGATCAATATATCGTAGGATTACATGCGAAATATGCTGTTTCCGGTTTTGATTACACCTATGGACCGAAAGACATTGCGGATGTCGCTCATTTTCCTGAATATGCTAAGGGAAGATTCAAAATCGTCACAGTCTCTAAAGAAGAAGAACAAGGCGAAAAAATCAGCTCTACACGTATTCGAGGATTGCTAGACAGCGGTCAAGTAAAAGAAGCGGCAAAACTATTAGGTTGCATATACGAGGTAGAGGGGGTAGTTGTTCATGGCGATGCACGAGGCAGATTATTAGGATTCCCTACAGCAAATGTCAAAGTAAAGAGCACAGTCCATTTACCTAAAGAAGGTGTTTATGTATCGGAAATAAAAATTGGGGAAACTTGGTATCCAGCCATGGGTTCCATTGGACATAATGATACATTTGGTGAAGGACGGGAGCTGACTGTAGAATTGTATATTTTGGACTTTAATCAAGATATCTATGGCGAGCATGTCAAAGTACGTTGGAATCAATTTTTAAGAGATCAAGTGAAATTTTCAAGTGTAGAGGAATTGATTGAACAACTCAAGGATGATGAACAAGCAACAGCTGAATATTTTTCTCAGCAATAAAATAATGTCCGTGAGAGCTAATCTTTATGCATAACTAGCAATTACAACGAAATGGTTGATAAATAAGCGTATGAAAGGCTGTGACAAAAGTCTTGTCACAGCCCTTTTTCCGAATAAATGGTGTTCCAGAAGTAGCTTCTTCGGAAATAAGCCGAAATTTCACAAAAATTTTGAGAAGCAATTTTCGTCCATTCCTTCTTATTTCTTGAAGCTGAACACTTCTGTCACAAACTCTTTCTTTATAGAAATAGAAGGATGCTACCAACCAATGAAAACGATTACTGGAGCGTATCATTTGCTTTAGACTATATATATTGGTGTACACTCACTTTAAGGCGGAAATAAAAGTTATCCGTAATAACAGGTTTAGGTATAAAAAGGAGTGAGTACTATGTATAAGGAATTAGAAAACAAAGTCGCAGTAGTAACTGGCGGCTCAAAAGGGATTGGAACAGCGATTGCTCAACGATTCGGGAAAGAAAAAATGAATGTAGTCGTCAACTATAATTCGGATAAAGAAGGGGCAGAAAAAGCAGTCAAAGCAATCGAAGAGGCAGGCGGAAAAGCAGTCTCTGTACAAGCAGATGTCAGTTCTGAAGAAGGAATACAGCGTTTACTTGATACGGCTTTAGAAAATTTTGGGACACTAGACATTTGGGTTAATAATGCTGGGATGGAAAATCAGCATCCGACCCATGAACTTAGCCTTGAAGATTGGGAAAGAGTATTAAAAGTAAATTTGACTGGCGTTTTTATCGGAACGAAAGCAGCTTTGAATTATTTTACAGAGAATGATAAAAAAGGAAATATCATCAATATGTCTTCTGTTCATGAACAAATCCCATGGCCAACATTTGCTCATTATGCTGCTTCAAAAGGCGGGGTAAAATTATTTACCGAAACGGTAGCAATGGAGTACGCACCTAAGGGAATCAGAATCAATAGTATAGGACCTGGCGCTATCCGTACACCTATTAATGCGGCAAAATTTGATGATCCTGAACAAAAAGAACTCTTGGAAAGTATGATCCCGCTAGGACGCGTAGGTGAACCAAAAGAAATAGCAGCGGCAGCTGCATGGTTGGCTTCAGACGAATCCAGTTATGTTACAGGTATTACACTATTTGCAGATGGTGGGATGACTTTATATCCTTCGTTCCAAGGTGGAAAAGGATAAGGGTGAATAAAAATGGGTTTATTGATTGCATTGATCCCGGCAGTTGGGTGGGGGATCCAGCCACTGATTTTGAAAAAGATTGGCGGCAGACCAACAAATGAGATATTAGGAACTGGTATTGGAGCGGTGCTTGTTGGCTTACTCGTTCAATTATTCGCTTCTCCAGCTGGCATTTCAGTGACTACATTTTTGATTAGTTTACTTTCTGGTGCATTTTGGGTTATTGGACAAACAGGACAGTATACATCTTTCAACTTGATTGGTGTTTCTAAAACGATGCCTATCTCGACTGCATTACAGTTAGTCGGAACCTCGTTGATTGGTGTCTTTGCTTTTGGAGAATGGTCTGGAAGTATGGGGAAAATCATTGGTGCAGCAGCGATCATTCTTCTTGTATTTGGCTCTGCTTTAACGGCAATCAGTGATGATCCTGGAAAAAAAGGCGGTATCACAAAAGGAATTAGTCTATTAGCATCAACAAGTATTGGTTATTGGGTTTACAGTGCATTGCCCAAACTAGTTGATGCAAGTGGACTTTCCATTTTCTTTCCGCAAATGATCGGTGTCTTTTTAGGGGCAGTTATTTATGTGATTTTCCGAAAACCAACTGCATTTTCTGAAGACAAAAGTTGGAAAGCAACAATAGTTGGAGCCATCTTCAGTGTGTCAGCGTTGGCTTATATTTTTTCAGCGAATGAAAATGGGGTTGCTACTGCATATATCATTACACAACTAAACGTAGTTATCTCTACATTAGGCGGTATGTACATCCTGCATGAAAATAAGACACCAAAAGAAAAAAAATTAACGATTATCGGCTTGTTGCTGATCGTAGTAGGAAGTATGGTCACGGTCTTTATTTGAGGATAAAGAGAGCAAAAGATTACTTATAAAAACATACTAAGATTAGAGGGGAACATCATTGACGAATGATGTTCTCCTCTATTTTCTATTTTTAGATTATAGTGAAGAGTGAAAGAAAGTTCGAACAAAGCCTTGAGGACTACGAGTCCCTATCAAAAACCGAACTTCTTTACTGTCATTTTAGAATCAGGTTTACGTATGTTGGGGCCATGAGCCCGTGTATAGGAAATTGGAATCGAAATGAAGCAGTAAAGTTCTTTCAACACTTAAAAAGGAGGAAAACAAATGCCTTACATTCTTGCATTAGATGTTTCAATGGGACACAGCTACAGTGTCCTATACAAAGACGACACCTGCTTATTTGAAGACGAGATCGAACACACTCAAAGAGGATTTCATGCATTACTCGAAGAGATCCAGCACTTGCCTGAACGTCCATTGATTGTTTTTGAAGCAACGGGGATTTATTCCAGACCAGTCGAAAAGTTCTTTCAAGATCATCACTTTTCTTACTGTTTGTTAAACCCGTTAGAAGCGAAAAAACAGATGGAAGAAAACACCTTACGCAGTTGGAAAACAGATAAATCGGATGCCCATCGGCTCGCACAGACTCATCTTAAAAATCAACGTCAGCCAAAAGAAGTACAAAGCAATTTTTACTTAGAGATGCGCGATTTAGCCCGTTTTTATCAAGAAATTGAGAAGAAAATCACTCGTCTACGCATGGATTTACACAACTGCCTTCAGTTGACTTTTCCAGAGCTTGAACAGTTCTTTTCAAACAGGCTGACCCCTTACGCATTGACATTGATCCGTCTTTTTCCCCATCCAGATTTTGTATTGGCATCTACTCGGACAAAAATAAAAAATAAACTGATCAACGAAACACGGAAAAAAATCTCCACGAATCGTGCCGAGCAAAAGGCAGATCAAATCATCCACTATGCACAGTGTGCCTATCCAGCTGTTGAAAAAGACAGTATCCACTGTCAAAAAACAATCTATTACGCCGAACTTCTCCAAGATTTACTCGAACAAAAAGAAGCACTGGCGACACAAATGATCAAAAAAGCCGAAGGCTCTCCTTGCTTTTTGTTGTACCAAACGTTCCCTGGGATTGGCGCACTCACAGCCGCTTTATTGCTCGGTGAATTAGGAGATATCACACGATTTAAAACCCATAAACAATTGAATGCCTTTGTCGGAATCGACATCCGACGGTATCATTCAGGTAAGTATACTGGCCAAGACCGCATCAATAAGCGTGGTAATCCCAAAGCACGGAAAATTATTTTCTTCACCATTCGAAATATGATTCGCCAGCAACGCGCAGCTCCTAATCATATTGTCGATTATTACTACAAATTAAAAAAGCAACCTATCCCTAAGAAAGATAAGGTTGCCACAGTTGCTTGTATGAACAAGCTTCTGAAATGTATGCACGCTATGGTTAGGGCACATACAGAGTACGACTATGCGTACGCGGTCTCAGTGGACCATTAACTAAACCACTTACAGTATACCACTTCTTTGCCCAGATCGAAAATTTTTTACGAACGGGGCTTTATTTAGTGTGCCTTGATTTTGTCGCTTTCGTTTACGAGCTATTTTTCTTGCACCTTTTACTTGACTAATCGTAGGAAAAAGGCTGTGACACGTCTTTTGTCACAGTCCCTTCTAACATTATATTACTATTATTTATTCACTGCATCTTCTTAAGAATAAAACATACTTGATCGTTTGTTTCTTTACTAACAGCCTTCTTTACTTGGTTCCTACGATCCTTAATTTTATCTAAGCTGATTGCTTGTAACCATAAAACTTCGATCAGAACATACATCCTAGTATTGTCGTCTCGCTCATGTTCTGTATAACAAAGAGGATAAATCCAAAGCGATTTCTTTCCAAGAAGCTCTCAGTTAACGACCTCGATCATCTCTTTTTTACCACGAATATTAAAAATTTCCTCCTCTTAAACACCGTTTATCATATGAAGTATTTTTTATTTAAATTGATTCATAGGAAAAAGTAAGGTTAACACATGTAATCACTACCTTATTGAATAACTGAAGCAATATACTTTGCATAAGCTGTACGTCCACTTTCATTCAAATGGGTTTCATCATCATAAAAAAACTCAGGATGGTTTTTACTTTCACTATACCAATCGATCATCGTTATATTAGAATACTGATTTGGCAATTTAGCTAATGTGGCATTTATCGTATCTTGCCAGCCAGTCGGAGCTTTTATATTTACCCAGTACACTTTTTTATCTTTGAGCAAAGACATGGTTTGTTCTATAGCATCATCTGTTAACACACCATTGGTTCCTAACCCGATCACTATTTGTCGGTAAGAAACTAAATCTTTATGCTCCTTTAAGATTTCTGGTAACGCAGTGATTTGTCTTGACTCTTTTGCGTCTACCAATGCTTCTTTTGGAAAAGTCTCTTTCAGTTCCTGATACGCCCCCAGCATAACAGAATCTCCGATAAATAATATTTTTTTCTCTTGTGACAACTGATTTTCTCCTGCACTTGCTTTACTAGAATTTTCTTTTAATAAACTTTGCAACTGATTTTGGTCAGCGGTCAACCGATTGGCTGGAGCGCGTAATACCAGTACAGAAACTCCGATTATCATTAGTGCCATAGTTGTCCAAATTTTGGGTGATCTCATCTTCTGCACTCCTTTTCTAAAGAAAGTAATCATGAGTAACGTACACAAAAACACAGTGAATAAACTTGCGATATCTAAATATTTCAAATGATAATGTTTGAATAGATTTGTCAGAGCAATCAATACTGGAAAATGCACCAAATAAAGTTCATAACTGATTTTTCCTACAAAAGAAAGTTTTGTACTAGCGATTTTGGTCTTTTTTGCAATGTTCATATCATCAACACTGGCTAACAATAGAGCAAAACAAATACTAATCAGTAGTTCATTTAGTGTATAAGGAAAAATCGGGAACAGGATCAGACAAAGACTAGCTAGTAGTAAAAGCCAGATTTTACTAAAAGTGTTTTGTTCAAAGAAACGGCCAATAGTTATTCGATTAAAATACCCCCAAACTCCTAATAAAAATGGAAAAAGTTTAGCCACCGTATGATAATATGCCTTAGCTGAAGGTAAAAACAAACTAAAAAGAATAGAAACAAAAATCAATGTATAGATTAAGTAAAACACTTGTTTTCTCCTCATACGTTTAATGACAATAAACAAAAATGGCCAAATCAAATAAAATTGTAGCTCAACGGAAAGCGACCAATAATGTTTAAATAAAGAAGCGTTAAAGTAAGAGTCGAAATAAGATACGCCTTGATTCAGCTGCCACCAATTGTTATAGCCAAAAATCAAACTAGGTAGCTCACTACGAATATTTCCTATCAATCGAATGTTGCTGATCCCCAGTATGAAAATGGATACGACCAAAGAAAACAGTAAAAATGGATAAATACGTTTGATACGCTTATAGTAAAAATGTAGAAAACTGAATTGTCTGTTTTTTTCATCTCTTATCGTATTTTTAGCCATTAAAAAACCAGAAACCACAAAAAAGATCGTTACTCCTTGCAATCCGCCTGGTAGCTTACTATTTGGCAAATGACAAAATATCACTGCTAAAACAGCTATGCCTCTAAAACAATCGATTTCCTTTGAATATATTTTTTTCATGTATCATCAACTTCCTTCTCTTCATGGCATTTTTTAATCAAACATATTCTTCCGTATCTATTTTTTCATTTTTCTATTCATTTCACCTTGTTTTGTAAATTAACAGTTAAAAGTATCTAAAATGTATCTTTTCCCTATCAATACTCGTTGAACACAAAAAACATGAACATAAAATATCCGATTAATTATTTGTGCGACAAAAAAAGGTGGTGACAAAGATATGTCACCACCTCAGACTGTAGACAAAGAAAAAAATTTCTTTGTTCTACAGTTTTTTTGTTTATTCTCACTTACCTAGCACCACGTATAACATACTATAGCAATCATCATCCCGCTTCTTTGTCTTTTGAAATACTACGTTATTTCTTTTTATTAACGAAAAATAAGAGCACTAAACAGACCAAAATAGTTATGACCCTCAACGCGGGAGTAAACAGCAAGGCTATCATTAAATTAGCAAGTTCTCTGACGATTGAGGAGTTTGATTCATATAATGCGAATAAAGATTCTGCAAATAAATTCACATGTCTATAAACAAATTCTGTAAATAAATATGCAGATAACCCTAAACCAATTATGGTGATATTTTTTTTAGATTTTGACATTTTTTCTCTCCTATCATAATTTATTTATTTCCTTTTTTATAAAAAATATAGATTGTTTTAAAGTAATAATATACTATAATTTCAAGAAAATTTACAGGAAATTTGATAACTGATATTATTTACTTTTTGACCACCATATACATAACTTTTATTTTTGTTTCTTTTTTAGAATCCAATGTGATTAAATAAAAATTTTTACAATAATATGCACATATAAATAATAAGATGATATAATCAACAAGAAAAATGTGAATTTTTTCACTATATTTTATCACATGAAAATTCATTAAGAAAGTAGGCGTCGAAGTATCATGCACACACCAGAAGAAATTATGGAAATCAGTATTCATCTTGGAGCAAAAAAAATACAGAAACCTATCTTAGCAAAACTGATTTTAGGGTTTATCGGAGGAGCCATGATTTCTCTAGGTTATTTGGCATACGTACGGGTCTCTGCTTCTATCCCAGAATCTATGGCTAGCTTGACTAGTTTAGTTGGTGCCTCGGTTTTCCCTATCGGTCTGCTGGTCATCCTTCTTGGCGGTGGTGAATTGATCACCGGAAATATGATGGCTGTGGCGATTGCCTTTATGGATAAAAAAGTCACATTCTCACAGCTAGTTAAGAATTGGTCAGTGATTACTTTTGCAAATATTATTGGGGCAATTTTCGTAGCCTACTTCTTTGGACATTTTGTTGGTTTAACTCATTCAGGTGTCTATCTCGACCAAGTGATCCATATTGCTGATCATAAAATCGCTGTTTCTTGGTGGCAAGCATTAGGGTCTGGAATAGGTTGTAATTGGTTTGTTGGTTTAGCATTATGGTTATCATATGGGGCAAAAGATGCGGCCGGCAAAGTATTAACGATTTGGTTTCCAGTCATGATTTTTGTGGCAATCGGTTTCCAACATAGTGTGGCCAACTGTTTTGTGATACCTGCTGCCATATTTGAAGGTCAAGCGACTTGGTTAGAATTTCTCTCGAATTTTATCCCTGTTTATATTGGAAATATCATTGGCGGAGCTATTTTTGTTTCAGGTTTTTATTACGTTAGTTATAAACATCATTGAAAGAGCGTGGGACAAAAGTAAAAGAACACTTTTGTTTCACGCTCTAAACACGTATAAACGGCGGAAGCAGAAGCAAATCCTTCGGAAATAAGCTGAAATTCACAAAAATTTGAAAAGCAATTTTCATGAATTCCTTCTTATTTCTTGGAGTTAAACGCTTCTGTCCCAGCCTCTCTTTTTATATACTATTTATATTTTAAGAACAATAGCTTTTTATTATATGTATTATTCAAATTAGTTATATCGAGTGAAAAAAACTTTTAAATTGATTCTTTTTATTTATCATAAAGATATAGATACATAATCATTTTCGCTTACATATATTTGAATATGAACTAAAAACAGCAAGAAAGAAGATGATCAAATGTATTATGTAGAAGTAAAAACAAAAGGTGTCAAAAACAAACAATATGTGAAAGGTATCAGTAACGAATATCCTTTACTTGGTTCATGGAAAGAAGCAGCTCCTTTTTCCAAACCATGTGCCATAAAAATAAAGAGCGAGCTGGAAAAAGAACTGACTTGCGGCAAAGCGGTTGTAACCATCATCGAAAAGTAACAGTGCAAAAACTAATGAATGACTTATTTCAACACTTTAAGCCGTATAGAAAGGAAGCAAAATATGGATTATACTGTTGAGTTTGACAGTGAACTATTGGAACAATTTCCGCAAGAGGTACATCTCGCATACAAAAAAAGTATTTCTAAAAAAGTCATAGAGCATGTAGACCATAATTTTTTTCGTATAAAACCAGTACGAACACGCTCGGCAAAGGGAATATATGAAATGAAAGTCAATATTGATAAAAAAAATTATCGTATAGCATTTACTTTTAAAAAAAATCATGTATTCATTTTTTATATTAGTCCAAATGTACAAAAAATAGTATTTGATAAAGAAGTGAATAAAAAAATAAAATAAACGAGGAATGGAGGATAGATTGAGTGATACTTGAATCTATCCTCCAATTTTTTTTTACGTTATATATAGTATTTGCCATTACCAAAAAGTCCCTCTTATCTTCTAGTATCCTTTATATAAGAAACAGCATCCATTTCTTTTACTTGAACAAACCCTACTGATTCATAAAATTTTTTTGTTTTCTCAGTATCATCTGTCAATAATTCGATTTGGACTGGTCCATAACTGGTGATCTTCTCCAAAACTTCATGCAAAAGTGCTTTGCCTATTCCTTGGCGCTGATACCTCGGATGAATGAGGATATCTTGAATAAATGCGATCGTCGCACAATCAGTGATCCAACGAACGACTCCGATAATCTTCCCTTCTCCATTACGCTTTATCAGAGATTCAGATTGTTCAAATGCCTTCTCTAACCTTGCAGTGTCTTTTGTGTAATGCGTCCAACCAACGCTCTTATATAATTCAGAAATCTCATCAATCATAAGGGAATCAACATTCATTTTTTTCTTCCTTTCTTATACAATTCTCCCTCTAATAATACAATTCTTTGATTATTTAATCTATCACATATAACTCTCCTGTAAAGATTCTCTCGATTCCTTAAAATTCCTCTTTCCTTTTAGAATGCACCCTTTTTGATAAATAAAAAAGGTTGTGATAAATTTTCTTCACAACCTCTGTTTCTCTCTATCAAGTATTATCTTTTAATTTTCTACCCTTACCCTAGCATCTCTATTGCCCATAGTATGCATGCTTTCCGTGTTTTCGAAAATAATGTTTATCTAGCAAATATTGTGGGATTTCACATATATTTGGGTTGATCAACTTGTTTTCTTTAGCCATCAAACAAATTTCATCTAAAATCAGGCTATTTTCTACTGCTTCTATAGGTGAGCGCCCCCAAGTGAATGGTCCATGTCCATAGACAAGTACTCCAGGGACTTCGTTTGGCTCTAATTTTCTTTCCTTAAATGTCTCGACAATCACATTCCCTGTATGAACTTCGTAAGCTTCTTTTACTTCTTCTTTCGTCAATTGGCGTGTACAAGGAATCTTTCCATAAAAAGCATCAGCATGGGTCGTGCCATAAGCTGGCAAATCTCTGCCTGCTTGCGCCCACATGACAGAGTGAGTAGAATGAGTATGAGTAACAGCAGTTACATCTTCAAAAGCTTTGTATAAAACAACATGGGTAGGCAGATCTGAAGATGGTTTTAAGCTGTCTTCTTCTATTATATTTCCTGACAAATCTGTTACAACCATTTGATCTGCTTGCATGCGTTCATATCGGACACCGCTTGGCTTAATAACGATGACTCCTAGCTCACGGTCCACTTCACTCACATTGCCCCAAGTCAATTTGACTAATCCGTATTGCGGCAATGCCAGATTTGCTTCAAAGACACGTTGCTTCATTGCTGCAATTTTTTCTTCACAAGACATCATAGCCAGCCTCCTTCAATTTAGAACTTAAGTAGTCTTTTGCCTGCTGGATTTCTCTTCGAAAATCTTGACTTTTTTCACTCCACATTTCGATCAGGAATGTTCCATCATAATCTAGACGTTTCAAATGTCTCAATAATCCAAGAAAGTCAACGCATCCGTTACCAAAAGGAACATCTCGAAACTGTCCTGAATATTCTTTTGTTACAGGATACGTGTCTTTTAAGTGGATAGCAGTGATATAATCGATCCCTTTCTCAAGTTCTCGAGCCGGATTATTTTCCGGCCATGCGGACAAATTGCCTAGGTCTGGATATACTTGTAGAAAAGGGGAACGAATCTGTTCTTTGATTTCTAAAAATTTTGAAATGGAGTTCATAAATGGGTCATCCATGATTTCCACGGAAAGAATGATGCCATATTTAGAGGCTTCCTTTACACTTTCTTTTATTCCTTCGATAAAGTCTTCTCTGGAATTCATTGATTTCTCTTCATAATAAACGTCATATCCAGCTATTTGGATTACTTTGACGCTTAGATTATGCGCCAAATGGATTGCTTTTTTCATTAGTTGTTTCGCTGCTTTTTTCTTTTCTGGATCAGCAGAACCAAACGGAAATCGCCGATGCGCACTTAAACAAATCGAATGGATACGTACTCCAGAGCTAAACATCTCTTCTCTCAGCTCAGCTATCTTTTTTTCAGACCAATCTAATCGTGCTAACCGCTCATCCGTCTCATCAATCGACATCTCGATAAAATCGAAGTCCATTTCTTTTACAAGGGAAAAACGTTCTTTCCATGAAATATCTTTGGGTAATGCTTTTTCATAAATCCCAATTTGAGCCATTTCCTTACCCCCAGATACGAATGATCTCATCTTTGAAACATTGTGCAGCCTTCATTGGATCTTCTGCTGCTGTAATCCCCCGACCCGCGATAAAGGTATACACGTTGATTCCTTCAAACAATTGTAATGTGTTTGGATTTAATCCACCAGTTACAGAAACATTGAAGCCTAGTTCAATCAGTTTGCTGACCTTCGACAAATCTTTTTCACCCCAAGCTTCACCAGATAAGAGCGCATCACGGCTTTGGTGGTAGATTACCTGTCGGATTCCGATGTTATACCAATCCTTGGCTTGCTCAAAAGTCCAATTGCCATAGAGTTCTACTTGTAATTCGCCTATCTCTTTTTGTGCTGCCTTCATCGTTGGCATTGTTGCACAGCAAATGACTGTCATCCAATCTGCTCCTGCAGTAGCAACATTTCTTGCTACTGTTCCTCCAGCATCTGCACATTTTGTATCAGCGACCAGTTTTTTTTCTGGAAATATACTGTGAATACAGCGAATCGCTTTTTGTCCTTCCTGTAAGCAAAGGATCGTTCCCACTTCAATAATGTCTACTACATCACCGACTTTCATAACATCGCCTAATGCATGTTCTAAATTATTATGATCTAACGCAATTTGCAGATTCGGCCTGCTCATCTTGGTTCCTTCTTTCACTTGTTTTTTTGATACCATGTTGTTTCAGCAAATTTTTCACTGATTTCTTTGGCGGACATCACATTTTTTATACCAATAACTGTAACGCCTTTTTTCTCTGCCTGAGTAAACATATTCAAAAAATTGACTGGTGTAAAAACGACATCATATTGACTCGCTGAGCTTTTCCCCTCTGAAATAGCACAATGATGAATCTTGGTAATTGGTATATTTAGTTCTTTCATTGCTTTTTCTACACTTCTCATCATCATCAAGCTGGTTCCTGATCCATTTGCACACGATACTAAAATTCTCATCCTAATCCCTCCATTATGAGTGTTGTCTAATCAGATTTCTTTTATGCTTTCTGCTTTTCTGCATATTTTTCATAATCTTCTACAATCAAGAAATACCCTTCAGGATTTTTCCGATATTGTAACTGCGGAATAGCCAATAGACCAATGACGACTACGGCGATTCCAGCATAACCTAGGACTTTCATGACTACTGTAAATAATGGCCAAGCTGTCGCCCAATCGAACATCCCGATATAACCACCGTATGTTGACATCCCGATCCATGTAGCGAATAATGCTGAACCGCCTACTTGTATGATTCCAGAAAGAAACGGGAATAGACAGGCAGCTTTGAATCCACCTCGGTTATTGGCATAAACTGCTATGACAGCATTATCAAAGAACAACGGAATGAAACCGGCTATGACGATCGTTGGCGATTTCAATAAAATCAGTAAACCAATCATCAAAAATTGACCCAAAGCACCGAACAAAAATCCAATCGTTACCGCATTTGGCGAACCAAAGCCAAAAGTAGCGGCTACATCGATTCCTGGAACAGCTCCTGGTAAAATCGTGTTTGAGATTCCTTGAAAAGATTGAGTTAGTTCATCGACGAAAGTCCGAACCCCTAATTGCAAGATTGCCAGATATACCGCAAAATTCAAGGAAGTCGTCATAATGTAGAATAAGAAACTCTGCCCCTCTTTCATGAATTGTGCTTGAATCAAATAATCTTTGCCTAGTACAAGCAGAATGATCCCAAAGAAAAATAGCATGAGCAACGAAGTAGCAACCATATTCTCATTAAATATCGACAGGAATCCTGGTAATTGGATATCTTCGATTTTCTTGTCTTGCTTGATCGATCGATTTTTCTTTTCATCCCGCTTTTTCATCCATTCAGCTAGTTTAGCAAAAATAAAGATTCCGAACATTTGCTGATGTGCCACCGCAAATCCGGCACCTTCTGTCAATTCCTGCGTGATCCCTACTGTTAAGTTAGAAGCTACTGCCCAATAACACCCTAAAATCAATCCCATAAATATCAATACTTGTATCCTGCCTAGATCAGGAAAACAAAACAGTAAAATCCAAAAAGCGGTAGCTGCTTGCTGGACCTGAACATTTCCGGTCGTGAAAACGGATCGCAGTTTCGTATATTTCTGAAAACGGACTAATAAAATATTTAAAACAAATGCAATCAGTAATAGAATCATCACATCTCCAAAGGTACGGCCAAATGTCTCCATTAATCCAGCATCCACAGCATTTTGTCCAAAATAAGGATCTGTAACCATAGCATCCAAATTAAACCGTTCTTTTAGTCCAACCAAGATTGGTCGAAAATTGTTGACCAAACCACCAGAGCCAACAGTCAAAATAAAGTAGCCAACCGTTGCCTTTAAGAATCCAGCGATGCATTCATGAAGCGGGCGTTTCAGCAAAATATAGCCTAATAACACGATAAAACCAATCAGGTACGCTGGCTGCGTCAAGATATTTGTTGCAAAATACGTCCAAATGCTTAACAAAAATTCCCCATCTTTTTTCTCCTCTATCAATTAATTATATTCCGCCATCACAACTTGGTAATCATCGATGGAGTTCGTAGAGATGAGACGCTCAACCAATCCATCTGTCATTAATAATTCGGATAATTTTTGGATATTTTCTAGGTGTTCTTTTGGATTTTTTGCTGCGAGTGTAAAAAACAAACTGGCCGTTTTCTCCTCATTCTCATCTTCGCTTTCAAAACGGACTGGCTGCTTCAACTTGGTAAATGAAATAGCCGTTCCAAAAACTCCCTCGCTTTTTTCTGAAGAATGTGGCATGGCTACTTGAGGTGCAATCACAATATAAGGTCCATATTTTTCTACACAATGAATGATTTCTTCAACATACGTTTGATCAATGATTTTCTTATCAATCAATACACGACAGCTTTCGGCGATAGCTTCACGCCAATTCGTGATTTCTTTATCTGGGTAATGAATCAATTGATAGTCAAAAAAGTATTTCAGCAAGAAACTTCCCTTCTTTCTTATAAAAACGACGGAAACGGTGTATCATTTTCAATCGAGAAGACATCTTCAAATCCGCGATAAAAATTAAACTCAAGATCATCTTTGTTTGTCGGATAGATGAATTTCCCGCCTACTTGCCAGATATAAGGTTTAAACCCATAATGCAAGCGATCCTTTTTGAATTTCCAAATTTCAGTAATCTCTTTAGGATCAGCCATAAAATTAGACCAAATATCGTAGTGGACAGGAATCACTACTTTTGCATTCAATGACTCCGCCATGCGCAGCATATCAACAGAAGTAACTTTGTCTGTTATCCCTCGTGGGTTTTCACCGTAGGCTCCTAAGCAGACATCGATTTTGTGGTCATTGCCATGTTTGGCAAATAAATTGGAATAATGTGAATCTCCTGCGTGATAAAGATTACCTCCTGATGTTTCAAATAAATAATTTACTGCTATTTGATCCATCTCCTGAGGCATTTTTCCTTTCAATACTTCTTCCGGATCTTCACAAGTAACCAACGCTGTCCGATCAAACGCTTCTAAAGCTACTACATTGATATCTTTGATTTTGACCGCATCACCTGGTTTCACGATAATCGTTTTTTCTTCAGGGATCCCCCATTTTTGCCACGTGTGAACCACTTCTTTTGGTCCAATGAATATTGCTTCAGGACAATTTTGATGCACGGCTGCAGCTGTGTGAATATCTAGATGATCGGAATGGATGTGTGTGACGATTAAAGCGTCTACATTTTTTATTTCAAAAGGATCGATTACGAAAGGCTGAGTCCGTAAGTTAGGCTGCATATTTTGAACACCGCTCATACGCATCATCTGATGCCCTTTTTTCATCATGCCATTTCCATGACTGCGTTTTCCCGTTCCACACCATAAATCACATAAGATATTCGTTCCTTCATGACTTTTCAGCCAAATTCCCGTACAGCCTAGCCACCACATAGTAAAAGTTCCAGGTTCCACTACCTCTGATTCGATTTCCTCGTTCAAATACGTACCCCATTCTGGAAATGTTTCTAATATCCACTTTTCTTTTGTCACTTCATTTACCGTTTTGCTCATTTACTTGTTCCCCCCATATCATTCTTACGACTTACAAGTAAATCTTAATGCGTAACCGCATGCGTGAAAACCCTTTTATATGACTGTTTGTCTTTTATATGATTTTCTTTTAAATATTAATGATTGTTTCAGTATAATAAAGACAGATATGAATATTTAAATGAACAACTAATCAAATAAATCCATGGATCAAGATGTCCTTCAGGAGGCAACAGTCATGAAAAACTCACTTGTCAATATTGAAAAACGGCAAAAAGATATTTTGGAACTACTTCAGCAAACCGAACAATTGTCAACTTTTCAATTAGCTGAATCTCTGGATGTATCTATTAGTACGATACGCAGAGATTTAAATTTATTAGAAGAAAAAAACGAGATCATCCGCAATTACGGTTATTGTTCTTATAATTACAAAAACCAGACTGATTTTGATCAATCTGGTCCTGAAAGGATTAAACAAGCGATTGCCAGAGAAGCTAGTAAATACATTAGCGATTATGATACATTGTTTATTAATTCTAGCTCGACTGCATTGAAAACACTGGATTTTCTTCAATCTAACCATTTGACAGTCGTTACAAACAACGTAAAAATCAACTATTCTCCTCACAAAGATAATTGCAGTTATATTTTAACTGGCGGAGAGATGCGCTTTCCAAAAGAAGCACTGGTGGGCGATATCGCATTAAATACGATTTCTTCAATCAATGCAGACATTTGTATCATTGGTTGCAGCGGAGTCGATGTCGCACATGGGGTCACAACGAAAATATTGAATGAATCAACAATCAACGAAATGATGATCAACCAGACAATCAAATGTAAGATTCTAGTTGCTGATCATCGAAAAATCGGACTGACATCAAAATTCAAGATTGCTGATATTTCAGTCTTTGATTATTTGATCACTGATAAATTTTGCTCTGAAAAAGTATTAGACAAAATCAAGAATATGGGGACAAAAATCATCCAAGTAGATTCATTTTAAGAATTATGTTGGTTTGCGTAAAAAACTCTACTACATTCAAAATTACCATTTGAACATAGCAGAGACTTCTTAAAACGATAAAATGGATGAACAATCAAAATTTGATTTAATCATCCATTTTACTAACTATTTTCTCCACATCCAAAGTTCCGTATTCTTCCTTAGATATTACGAAAACAGGTATTTCAGGGAACTGACTTTCTATTTTATCTTTTGCATATCCAAGTAAAGGAGTGAGCAATAAGATGTCTGCTCTCTTTGCTTCTTTGTCTATTTGGCTAGAATCATATACTTTGACTGACACATTTTTTTGTTCTTTTTGAAAGAAATGTGTCAATTTTCTTTCTAAACGTTGCGTTTGCAAAAGTCCATCAGAAGAAATCAAACTGAATGTCATATCGAAAAGAAAGATTTTCTTTGGACTTTGTTCAGCAATCTTGGGCTTGTTAAGATTCATTGGTTATCTTCCTCTCTTTTGTCTTTAGATCATCCCAGTATTTTAACTAACTTTTATTATATATACATTTTTATGAAAGCGCTATATAATAAGTTAGATTATTATCTAAACTCAACAGAGATATTTGTTTACGAATACTATTGTTGTTAGATATTGAAAGGAGTACCGTCCATGTTAAGCAATAGTTTGATTGCTTTACTAGAAAAGAAGCGTTCCTCGTTAAGTAAAATCGAAAATGAAATATTGGATTATATATTCCTCCATTTGTCCGATATTGGAACAAAAACGATTTATGAAGTATCTGATGATTTATTTGTCTCAACTGCTACTATCTCCCGAACGGCTAAACATTTAGGCTATCAAGGTTTTAAAGAGTTGAAATACGCCATCGATCAATCCATCCATGTAGAGGAACAGGAAGGAAATAGCCGAAGCTTTCAAACAATCACGAACCAAATCACTTCAAATGTCACAGAGACGTTCCATCAAATGAGCGAAGAAAAGGCCAAACAAATGATGACATTGATCTATCAATCGAATACTATCGAAGTTTTTGGATTAGGAGGAAGCTTCCCTATTTGTACAGATTTTGCTCGAAAACTGACTTTTTTAGGAAAAAAAGCATTTGCTCGTTCAGATTGGGATGAACAAGAAGCAGCTGTAAGTAATTTGAAACAGGAAGACTTAGCCATTTTCGTCAGTTTCACAGGAGAAACAAAAGGTATCCTCTCCTATGCCCAGATTGCTCAAAGACAACAAGTCCCTATCATCAGCATTATTTCAACCAAGGGAAGTAACTTGGAAAAATTATCGACGATTTCCTTATATGCAAAGGGAACGACTCGCTATCACCACAGTGTCGATTTAAGTTCAAGAATTTCTGTGATTTGTTTATTTGATACAGTACTCTTGATGTATGCAGACCAAATGAAAAACAATTAGCTATAATTTGTTGCTATTTCTAGTGAAACATCTTACTCAATCATGTATGAGGATACAGAATATCTGTCTCCTCTTTTTTATTTCCTTTAGTTAGCTATAATAAACCTATCAATGAAAACGCAATCATTTTTTAAAAATCTTAAAACTACTAAGAGATGGAGGAAGAAAAATGAATACAAAGAAAAAGAAATCAACCTTTTGGGAGTTCTTTCAAGGGTTGGGAAAGACTTTTATGTTGCCGGTTGCTTTGTTGGCTTTCATGGGTATTCTTTTAGGGTTAGGTAGTTCATTTTCCAGTGAATCAATGATTCAGACTTTACCGTTTTTAGGATATCCAGCAGTTAAAGCAGTGTTCCAATTCATGTCTGCTATTGGCGGTTTTGCCTTTACCTACTTGCCAGTCATGTTTGCCATGGCCATTCCATTAGGATTAGTTCGTAAGGAAAAAGGTGTGGCCGCTTTCTCTGGATTCGTCGGTTACACTGTCATGAATTTAGCCATCAACTTTTACTTAGTCCTGACAAATCGTTTAGTTGATGCCGACCACTTGCGAGAAGCTGGACAAGGAATGGTTTTTGGTATCCAGACGATCGAAATGGGTGTTCTTGGAGGGATCATTGCTGGAATCATCGTTTATAAGTTGCATAACAGGTTTTATACTGTTCAGTTACCAGATAGTTTCGCCTTCTTCTCAGGGGCTCGTTTTGTACCGATTATCACTTCTCTAGTTTTAGGGTTTGTTGGTTTGATCATCCCCTTGATTTGGCCTTTATTCGCTATGGTCATTATGGCTATCGGACAGCTAATCCAACGTTCAGGAATATTTGGTCCCTTCTTATTCGGTTCAGGGGAACGACTGCTTCTTCCATTCGGGCTTCACCATATTCTAGTTTCGATGATACGCTTTACTGAAGCTGGTGGTTCGGCGATCATTGATGGAAAAGAAGTATTTGGTGCACTGAATATCTTTTATGCAGAATTGCAAAACAATTTGCCTATTTCGCCAAGTGCAACTGCCTTTTTATCACAGGGAAAAATGCCTACATTTATTTTTGGACTGCCTGCAGCAGCATTAGCTATGTATCGTACCGCTGCACCACAAAATCGACATAAAATCAAAGGATTATTGATTTCAGGTGTGATTGCGACAGCTGTGACCGGAATCACAGAACCAATCGAATTTTTATTTTTATTCATTAGTCCGCTATTATGGCTCTTCCATGTCGTCATGACTGGTCTAGGTTTTATGGTCATGGCATTATTAGGTGTCGTAATCGGGAATACAGATGGTGGAATCTTAGATTTTGTGATTTTTGGTCTACTCCAAGGTAATGACACAAAATGGTGGTGGGTATTAATAATCGGTGCTTTGTGGTTCGGTATTTACTATATTGTCTTCAAAACAGTAATCATAAAATTGGATTTAAAAACACCTGGGCGTGACAAGACAGTGGATGAAACAGAATATACCGATCAAGAAGTGAACTTTCATAAAACAGGCGGATACGATGCAAAAGGAATTTTAGCAGCACTTGGTGGTCAAGAAAACATCCAATCTTTAGATAATTGTATTACACGTTTACGTTTAGTTTTAGCAGATGCAGATATCGTAGATGATGAAAAGTTAAAACAACTAGGAGCATTAGGTGTGGTCCATCTCGATCATCAAAACGTCCAAGTGATTATCGGAACGAAAGTCACAACTGTTCGCAATCAGCTTGATACGATTTTAGGATAAAAAGATAGAAGGTGAAATTTGTGGCATTTGATACCGCTATAAATAGAAAAGGAACGTACTGTACACAGTGGGACTACGTTGAAGACCGATTTGGCGAAGCTGATTTACTCCCTTTTACGATTTCTGATACAGATTTTATGGTCCCCGAAGAAGTACTTGATACTTTGAAAGAAAGAATGAACCACCCAGTATTTGGCTATACCCGCTGGAATCATCATGAATTAAAAGAAGCAATTAAACAGTGGTATCAATCCCGTTTTGACACACTACTAGAAGAAGAATGGATCATGTACACTCCAACAGTTATCTATGCAGTATCTACCCTTATTCAAATGCTTACTAAAAAAGGGGAAGGAGTGGTTTTACAAACGCCAGCTTATGATGCTTTTTTTAAAGTCATCCAAGACAATGACCGACTTCTAGTCGATAATCCTTTGATCTATGAAGAAAATCAGTACCGGATCGATTTTACGGATTTAGAAGAGAAATTAGCCAGGTCAGAAAACAAAGTACTACTTCTCTGCTCTCCCCACAATCCAACCGGTAGAGTATGGAAACAATGGGAATTAGAAAAAATCGTGGCATTGTGCCGTCAGTATTCTATATTTTTATTATCTGATGAGATACACATGGACATTTTAGGACGAGGACAAACGCATATACCTATCACACGCTTCAATTATGAACAAGTGGCGATTGTCACCAGCGGTACAAAAACATTTAACTTCCCTGGATTGACATTTGCCTATACGTTGATACCGAATCTTGGGTTACGTGAGCATTTTCAAAGGAAGTTAAAAAATGCGGATGGGTTATCTTCTACCAATATTTTCGGTATGTTAGCGACAATGAGTGCCTATCGGTATTGCAGTCATTGGGTAGATGAACTGAATCATTATCTTGAAAGCAATCAGCGGTATGTAAAAGCATTTATCCAGGAAAAACTGCCAGATGTAAAAGTCGTCGATCTTGAAGCAACCTATTTGATGTGGCTGGAT
This sequence comes from Enterococcus sp. E5-162, assembly GCF_035725965.1. Taxonomy (NCBI): domain Bacteria; kingdom Bacillati; phylum Bacillota; class Bacilli; order Lactobacillales; family Enterococcaceae; genus Enterococcus; species Enterococcus sp. E5-162. The sequence continues at coordinate 127,153 of NZ_JAPRFV010000009.1, forward strand.
ATATCCAAAGCTGTATCAGATATCCCTCTTTTAAGAGAGAAGCTGATTTCTATAGGCAAAGTGGCGATTATGGATGGATCGATTTACGGCGGAAATGGTCATCAATTTTTACGATTGAATATCGGCTGTCCGAAATCGAAATTAGTAGATGGACTAGATCGTATGTTGAAAAGTTTTGAAGCAACTGCTGAAATCGAAATTAAACCATAATAAAGGAGATGTGACAAAAATTTTTGTCACATCTCCTTTTTTCGAATATACGATGTTCTTAAAGTTGAACACTTCTGTCAAGATCTCTTTATTTAAGGTCGTTTTCGATCACTTTCACCGCGTGATCATTCCCGTTGAAACATGCTACTTTTTTGGCATCCATATATCTTTCTAAATAATCGTCTTCTCCTAGTTGCTTATGGCAAAAAGCAATTTCATAAAGCAAGTATTCCAATGCCTGGGTTGATTTATGTTTCTTATTGTACCCAATCCCCTTCTCGCACAACTGGATTGCTTTTTCATAGTTCTCGATTTTGCTGTAATAGGTGGCGATATTATAATATACGATACAGACCATCAGATTATCAAAATCAGTATCATTCAAGATTTTAAGCGTACGTTCCACATACACTTTTGCAAAGTCTAGTTCTCCTTTTGCCAAGTAGATCATTGCCACATTTGCAGCTGCTTGTAAGTGATGGATATCTGTTTCGGTCGTTTGTTCCAACACTTGATTGAAATAAAACAATGCTGCATCTTCTTTTTTTGCATAAAGATGATCAAGCAGTCCTTGATAAAACAAGATTTGGTTTAAAAGATCAGAATTGCTTACTTTTTTCTGATCAATCGTTTGTAAAATTTCATAAGATTCTTTGTACTTCGATACAGCATTCAACGATTGAATCTCACTTAATTTTTTTCTGATCTTGTCTTCTTCTGTTTCCACTAATATATCGGAGATCTCGACATTCAACTTTTTGCAAAGCGCACTTAGGATGTTGATACCTGGTGACATATTCTTGTTTTCGATATTGCTGACAGTTGCCTGTTCGCAAATACCTTCTGCTAATTGTACTTGTGTTAACCCCTTTTTCTTTCGGTATTCTTTCAGTAATGCTCCATCTACTTTTATCAAAACAATTTCCTTCCCTTTAAAAAATTATTTCTCCTTTATATCATACACAAAAAAAAGTTCTAAACAACCATAATTGTTTAGAACAGAATAAAAATTTTAATTTTTACCACCAATTATTTCTTGATAAAAAATCAACTGTCTACCTGCAGATCAATCTCCTGAAGTATTTTCTCTATCATTTCTTGTTGACTTAATTCGGCAGTCAGTATCTTCTCATTAGGCAATCCAAGTATATCATGCTCCAACCACCAATCCGCCATTTGTTCTGCACCAAATTCTTTTGACATCTTTCTCTGGCTGTGACGTCTCAGCGTTTCTTCAAAAGAAAGATCGTAATAATAAGCAAATACATTTCCTTGAAAGCTCTCATACAGGTCCATAAGCATCGCTTTGTAGATTTTTGCACTCATGATCCCCTCGATAAGGACTAAATCAAATCTGTCTTTTCCAAATTCTGCCAACTGACGGATCAAATCTGGTGTAGGATTTCCTACTTTATCTTTGACATTCAACATTTCTCTTCTCACTTCATCTTGAGAGATTCGCATCACCTTCCCCATAGGAAAATGATTTTGAATAGCTTTAGCTGTCGTTGTTTTCCCACTTGCTGAATTTCCTCTTAATATGATTAGCTTCCCCATAACACTGCATCTCCTTGTATACCAATAATCATTCATCCAACATCATTAATCCTTCTGTTGATTGAAAATAAAAAGAGAATCTGTTTGTATAAAAATCATTCTGATCTGTGGTAAGCATATGGAATGAGATCCGTAATTTTGATTTTTTTAGCCCCCTCTTCTGTTGAGACAATGATTTCACAAGCAGGTGCATACTCCAATATAAACTGTCGGCAATCCCCACATGGAGAATAGATCATGTCAAAATGATCTCCACCCACAGCTACGATACACTCAAAATCACGTTCACCACGACTGATTGCTGTCCCTAACGCAATGATTTCTGCACATGCCCCATGATTCGAATAAACATTCACACCAGTATACACATTACCATTTGTGCAACGTACTGCAGCTCCTACTGTATGATTGAAAGACACCAAATCAATATTTGATTTAATGACTTCGGTTGCAGCATCCACTAATTCTAAATCCATTGTTGATAAATCGCTCATTTTTATCTCCTTTTTTCTGCCAAATCGGTTAAAGTAATCATAATCTTTATATAAAAAAACATCAATGGCAGAACGGAAAGAAAAGAAACGACTCAGTTAATATGTGGACTATTGTTCTTGGTACAACGGTAAAAAAGCAAGCTTGCATTTACAAGCCTGCTTTTGGAACATTTAAAGCTTCGATCAAAGCTTCGATGTGACAAACCACCTATGCTGCTCGATCATAAAATTGATAGCAAAAATTCCACAAAGTATATATGTGCCCCATGATAATAAAACATTCATCTGCGGTAAAATGATCTTTGGAAGAATCACAATCAAAAATGATGCCAGAGCCCAAACCCAACGATTGATGTGAACGTGACGCATAGCCAGCATATTCAACATAAGTTGGCTTATCGTTAATAAAAAGATAAAAACAAAAAATAAAATCAGCCAATACATTGTTTTCCACCTCTGAAATCAGACTTAAGCAGTTTGTATTTCGTTATCTCCATTATTATTTTGTTCATCTGACAACATCTTTTTATCATAAGCTTTTACAAATGGATAATAGATGATAAATGCTATCAGTGTATTGATCACAATCAAAACAACCACACGCCAGTCATTTCCTGCTGAAAGGTAGCCGCCGATTGGTGCTGGTAATGTCCATGTTGGCAATACAGTAAATCCATTGACCATTTCTAATTTGACTGCAAAATAGCTGACAATAGTCAAAACTAAAGGAACTAAGTTGAATGGAATGAACATGTAAGGATTCAACATCATAGGAGCTCCAAAAATCATCGGCTCATTGATATTGAAGATACCAGGAATAATGGAAAAACGACCAACTTCTTTTAAGAATTTTGATTTACAAAAGAATAAAAACAAAACTGATACCACAATCGTGGCTCCTGCACCGCCAATCGTAACTGTCCATTGATAAAACTGTTCAGGAGCGATATAAGGCAATTTGGTAGCAGCTGTACCATCTGCTAACGCCTTCGCATTCTCATCCAACATAATCAGCCACATTGGACGAACAACAGCTCCTACGATACTCATGCCATGGATCCCAAATGACCACAACAAATGGATCAAAAACATCGGTAATAAAACACCAAGCAGATTATTCCCTAAAATATTGGTTAAGGGCTCGAATAACGACAATAAGGCAGCGTTTACATCGAAACCCGCGACGCTTCGAATCAACCAAGTCGTTGTTAAAATCACTGCACCAGGAATCAATGCCTCAAAACTACGGGCCACAGCAGGTGGTACTTGTTCTGGCATTTTGATAGTAATATTACGCTTTTTAAAGAAACGATACACTTCCACTGCAAAAATCATGGATAGGATCCCGGCAAACATCCCAGATGCTCCTAAAGAACTCATCGGTAAGACCCAGCCAAGAGGTGCCTCTTCAGGTGTTAAAACGTTTACAGGAACTTGTAACATAAAGAACGTCCCTAGTGATAATATACCACCCGTCACACTATCCAACCCATATGATTTAGCTAGATCCGAACCCATAACAAAAGTTGCGTAAATAGCCATTAATCCCATCGTAATCCTGAAAGGTAAAACGATTGTTGCCGAATAAGGGGCAATAAATTCATTCCACCCAGGAAACGGTAAATTGATGAAAACCATAAAAAATGTACCAATCAAAATCAATGACAGTGTTGAAACAACCCCATTACGAATTGCCAACAAATGTCGCTGTGTACCAATTTTTGCCATTGGTGGGACAAGTTTTTCCTCAACCCATTTCATCAGCTTTTCCACTAAAACCACTCCTTTTCAATAAAATAGAGACCATTCACTGCATAATGAAGCAAAGAATGTTCATAATTAATTATATAATTATGAAATTTTATTTCAATATATTTTAGTAGAAAATATTATTATTTTTTAATACAGGTTCTTTTTTATATACAAAAAAATTTTTCAAACCTAATAAACTTTACTGTTCCTATACTGATCTATGGGTTTATAAAATAGTATTTAAATAAAATAAAAAACCTTGAAATTTAATTTCAAGGTTTTTCGTAATACCGGCGGCCGGGGTCGAACCGGCATGTCCTCAACGGACACTGGATTTTGAGTCCAGCGCGTCTGCCAATTCCGCCACGCCGGCAAATTAAAAGAATAACTGGGGTAGCTGGATTCGAACCAACGCATGAGGGAGTCAAAGTCCCTTGCCTTACCGCTTGGCTATACCCCAAGAATAAAGGGCGAATGATGGGAATCGAACCCACGAATGCCGGAGCCACAATCCGGTGCGTTAACCACTTCGCCACATTCGCCATCATAAAAGATGTTATTTAATTTCTCAATAAAAAACTAAGATGAAGACATCTTAGTCAATACCGGCGGCCGGGGTCGAACCGGCACGCCCTCAACGGGCACTGGATTTTGAGTCCAGCGCGTCTGCCAATTCCGCCACGCCGGCAAGTTGATTTATTAGTACTAAGGCGGTAACCGGATTTGAACCGGTGATGAAGGTTTTGCAGACCTCTGCCTTACCACTTGGCTATACCGCCATTATACTATTATCAATCTATAAAATAAAGAATAAATTATAGAAACTGGGGTAGCTGGATTCGAACCAACGCATGAGGGAGTCAAAGTCCCTTGCCTTACCGCTTGGCTATACCCCAAGAATAAAAAAGGCGAATGATGGGAATCGAACCCACGAATGCCGGAGCCACAATCCGGTGCGTTAACCACTTCGCCACATTCGCCATGGCAGGGGCAGCAGGAATTGAACCCACACTAACGGTTTTGGAGACCGCTGTTCTACCTTTAAACTATGCCCCTATAAAATGGAGGAGAGTGGATTCGAACCACTGAACCCTAAGGAACGGATTTACAGTCCGTCGCGTTTAGCCACTTCGCTACTCCTCCATGGTGGCGCGGGACAGAATCGAACTGCCGACACACGGAGCTTCAATCCGTTGCTCTACCAACTGAGCTACCGCGCCATATTTTAAAATTATTAATTGAATAACAAGAACGACGGTTCCGACGGGAATCGAACCCGCGATCTCCTGCGTGACAGGCAGGCATGTTAACCCCTACACCACGGAACCAGTTCATTATGGAGGTTAACGGGATCGAACCGCTGACCCTCTGCTTGTAAGGCAGATGCTCTCCCAGCTGAGCTAAACCTCCAACATTCAATTAAATGACCCGTACGGGATTCGAACCCGTGTTACCGCCGTGAAAGGGCGGTGTCTTAACCGCTTGACCAACGGGCCAGGTAAACTTGTTACGGAGAGTAAGGGATTCGAACCCTTGAGACAGTTTGCACCATCTACATGATTTCCAATCATGCTCCTTCGGCCTCTCGGACAACTCTCCCGAGTGAAAGAAGCTCAATACTCTTTCTCAAAATGAGAACTCCGGCAGTAGGACTCGAACCTACGACATCATGATTAACAGTCATGCGCTACTACCAACTGAGCTATGCCGGAATAACATCAGCGTGGCGACGTCCTACTCTCACAAGGGGCAACCCCTCACTAC